>JAVHLY010000021.1:12674-53427 GCA_031081585.1 Armatimonadota bacterium | reverse complement strand
GCTAGGGCACGTGTGAGACCGGGGGGGACCCGGCACGCGTGAGGCCGGCGGGGTCCGCGCCCGTACAGGCCGGTGTCTGTGGCGACAGGCGGAGGAGGCGGAGGATGGCTCACAGCCTGGTGAGGCCCGTGCAGCACGCGTTGGTGCTGGTGGTCGCAGCGGGGCTCCTGGCGTTGTGGCTGACGATGTCGGGTGCGGCCGCGCCAGCGACACCCATGGCTGCGGCGATGCAGCGGGACAGGCGGGGCCGGTGGTACAGACGATCTGCGGGGCGCCCGAACCCGCCCTGGCGGGTGCCTGCCCGACGGGCGGGAACAGCGGGACCATGGCCGGCGTGTGGCGGCCGAGCCAGGAGCTCATGGCCGAGCTGCAGGCCGGCCGCATCTACGTGAACCTGCACACCGCGCTGAACCCGGCCGGGGAGGTCCGCGGGCAGCTCACGGGGCGGTAGGCCGCGTCACCGGCCAGGCAACAGGAAGGCTGCAGCCGGCGCCGAAGGAGCCCTCGCCATGGCCGGAGAGGGGCGAGAGCTGCTCCGCCGCGTCGAACTCTTCTCGGCGCTCCCGGACGGGACCCTGGACGTCCTGGGACCGCACCTCCGCCGGCGGACCTACCGGCGGGGCACGATGATCTTCCACCGCGACCAGGCGGGGGATGCCCTCTACATCGTCGGCGAGGGGCACGTCCGTATCTTCCTGCTCGGCGAGGACGGCACGGAGCTCACCGTCGACCTGGCCGGCCCGGGGGACGTCTTCGGCGAGCTGGCCCTGCTGGACAGGGGGGCGCGGTCCGCCGGCGCCGAGGCGGTGGAGGATGTCGTCCTCTACACCCTCACCCGGGAGGCGTTCCTGCGCGCCGTGGAGACGACGCCGGGGCTGGCCGTCAAGCTGATCGAGCTGCTGGGCGCCCGGCTGCGCCACGCCACCGCCTATGCCGAGAGCCTGGCCTTCCTGGACGTGCAGGCGCGCCTGGCCCGTCTCCTCCTCGACCTGGCCGGCCGCCACGCCGGCCGCCGGGACGGCCCGGCGGTGGAGATCGACGTCGACCTCACGCAGGCCGAGCTGGCCTCCATGGTGGGGGCGACGCGGGAACGGGTGAACCGGGCGCTGGGCGCGCTGCGGGCGCAAGGGCTGGTGGCCCTGCGCGGCCGGCGCATCGTCCTGCTCGACCCCTTGCGGCTGCGCCAGCGTGCCGGTCTGGCGGCGGGATAGCCATGAAAGCAAAGCGGGGGAGCCGGGATACCCCGCTCCCCCGCTGGGGTGGGCAGGCGGATCAGAACTCCTCGTCCATCCCGCCGCCCGGCGGGGTGGGCGCCGCCTTCTTCTTCTCCCGCTTCTCCACGACCAGCGCCTCGGTGGTCAGCAGCAGCCCCGCCACGCTGGCGGCGTTCTGCAGGGCCAACCGCACCACCTTGGTCGGGTCGACGATCCCGGCCTTCACCAGGTCGGTGTACTGGCCGGTGAGCACGTCGAAGCCGGTCCGGCCCGACTCCCGCTTCAGCCGCTCCACCACCAGGCTGCCCTCGTAGCCCGCGTTCTGGGCCAGCTGCCGCACGGGCTCCTCCAGGGCCCGGCGGACGATGGTGACGCCGATGGCCTCGTCGCCCTGCAGCGTGATGCCGTCGAGGGCCGGCAACGCCCGGATGTAGGCGGTCCCGCCGCCGGGGACGATGCCCTCCTCCACCGCCGCCTTGGTGGCGTTGAGGGCGTCCTCGAAGCGGTGCTTCTTCTCCTTCATCTCGGTCTCGGTGGCCGCCCCGACCTTGATCTCGGCCACGCCGCCGGCCAGCTTGGCCAGCCGCTCCTGCAGCTTCTCCCGGTCGTAGTCGGAGGTGGTCTCCTCGATCTCCTTGCGGATCTGGGCGATGCGGCCCTGGATGGCGCTGCGGTCGCCCTTGCCGCCGATGATGGTGGTCTCCTCCTTCTCCACGCGGACCTTGTCGGCGCGGCCGAGCATGTCCAGCTCGACGTTCTCGAGCTTGATGCCGATGTCCTCGCTGACCACGCGCCCGCCGGTGAGCACGGCCATGTCCTGCAGCATGGCCTTGCGCCGGTCGCCGTACCCCGGAGCCTTGACGGCCACGCTGGCCAGCACGCCGCGCAGCTTGTTCACCACGAGGGTGGCCAGCGCCTCACCCTCCACGTCCTCGGCGATCACCACGAGCGGCTTGCCGTGGCGGATGACCTTCTCCATGATGGGCACGATGTCGCGGGCGGCGCTGATCTTCTTGTCGGTGAGGAGGATGAAGGGCTCCTCCAGCACCGCCTCCATCTTGTCCGGGTCGGTGATGAAGTAGGGGGAGATGTAGCCGCGGTCGAACTGCATCCCCTCGACGACCTCGACGGTCGTCTCGATCCCCTTGCCCTCTTCGATGGTGATGACCCCGTCCTTGCCCACCTTCTCCATGGCGTCGGCGATGATCTCGCCGATCTCGGGGTCGTTGGCCGCCACCGAGGCCACATGGGCGATGTCCTGGCGGCCCTCCACCTGGATCGACTGCTGCTTGATGGCCTCGACGGCCTTCTCCACGGCCTGGTCGATGCCGCGCTTGAGCAGCATGGGGTTGGCGCCTGCGGCCACGTTCTTCAGCCCCTCACGGACCATCGCCCAGGCCAGCACCGTGGCCGTCGTCGTGCCGTCTCCCGCCGCGTCGTTGGTCTTGCTGGCAACCTCCTTGACGAGCTGGGCGCCCATGTTCTCGTAGGGGTCCTCCAGCTCGATCTCCTTGGCCACCGTCACGCCGTCCTTGGTGATCGTGGGGGAGCCCCACTTCTTCTCCAGGACGACATTGCGGCCCTTCGGCCCCAGCGTGACGCGGACGGCGTTGGCGACCTTTTCCACGCCGCGCTCCAGGGCCCGGCGCGCACTCTCGTCGTAGAGCAGCAACTTGGCCGGCATAGGCACGCCCTCCTTGCCCTGTGGGTCTCGGTGGTGTTCGGTGGGTTAGCACTCCACAGGCCGGAGTGCTAATCTTCTATCCCCTATTCTTAGGAGGGGGGGCGGGCAAATCAAGAGGGAATCTCGACACGGCATCGGCGGGCGCGCCTGGCAGGTGGCCCTGGCGCTCTTCCTCCTGGTGACCGGGATGGCCGGGGTGGCCCAGTGGCGCGCCGAACGGCCGCTGCGGGCCCGCACCCAGCTCCCCTCGCGCCGGGTGCAGGAGGTGGCCGTGCTGCTGAAGCGGCAGGAGGAGGCGGTGGCCGCCCTGGAGGCCGAGATCCAGCGCCTCCAGGGGCGCCTGGGCGCCTACCTGCAGGCCATCCAGGAAGGGCGCGGGGCCGCCGAGGCCCTGGCCCAGGAGCTGGCCCAGCTGCGTATGGCCCTGGGGCTGCTGCCGGTGGAGGGCCCGGGCGTGGTGGTCCGGCTCGACCGGCCCGCCCTGGGGGGCGGACCGCTGCCGGTGACGATCCGGGCGGCCGACCTGGCCGGGCTGGTGAACGAGCTGTGGGCGGCGGGGGCGGAGGCGGTGGCGGTGAACGGGGTGCGCGTCCTGGCCACGACCGGCATCGGGGACCGGGAGGACGGCGCCATCGTCGTGGGGACCGTGCCGATGGTGGCGCCCTTCACCATCGCGGCCATCGGCGAGCCGCTCACCCTGCACGGCGCCCTGAGCCTGCGGGGGGGCTTCGTGGACGGGTTGCAGGCGATCGGACTGCGGGTCACCGTGCAGCGTCAGGCCCGGCTGCGCCTGCCGCCGTACCGCGGCCCGCTCCTCTTCCGCCACGCCCGTCCGGTGCCCCGCTGAACCGCACGCGCCCTTCAGGGGCGCTCCTCCATCGTCACAGCGGACCGACACCCACATCCCCGGGGCCGGCCCGCTGACCCTGGCCCTCGAAAACGCGCAGGGACCGACCGGGCGCCGAGTGAACGGACATCCTCTCGGCTGACCCCGGACGGTCCCGAGAACCCGTCCGAGAGAGGTCCGTCGCGCTTGCGCCGTGCCGCGTGCCCGGCGAACTTGAGTGGCGGCGACGGCGTTGCGACGCGACCCTCGTTGAGACGGGTGCTCAGTATAGAGACGGCACGCGGCGCCTGTCAATCCGTCAGCCGACGCGCCGTCGCCAGGCACTCGGTATATGCCCATCCGGCCGGCGGACCAAACCGTCGGGGAGCCGGCCGACCCCCGGGCGCCTCGCGGGGCGCGCGGGGCCTCGAGGACCGGCCCCTTACTCCAGGACCGGCTACTCAGAAGGGGTAGGCCAGCGGGATCACCGCCAGCACTACCAGGAAGAGGAGGCCGACGAGCGGCAGGCCCGAGCGCACGTAGTGCTGCAGGCGGTATCCGCCCGGCGCCATGACCATCAGCATCACCGCGTTGCTGAAGGGGGTGAGGAGCGTCAGCCCCGTGGCCGCCAGCACGGCCATGGCAAAGGGGACGGGGGAGACGCCCAGCGTGGCCGCCAGGTCGAGCGCGATGGGCGCCATGAGGAGTGTCAGGGCCACGCTGTCCATGAAGTGTCCCACCACGACGGCGGCGGCCAGCAGTCCCGCCAGGGCCGCCAGCGGCGTCCGCCCCACCACCGCCAGCAACGCCTCGGCCACGAGGCGGGCGACGCCGGTGCGTTCCAGGGCCAGGCCCAGAGGGACCATCCCGCCGATGAGGACGATGCTGCGCCAATGGATGGCCCGGTAGGCTTCCTCGGGGGTGATGGCCCCGCTGAGGACGATCACCCCGGCAGCCGCGGCTGCGGCCAGGGCGATGGGCACGCCGGCCAGGGCCAGGACGATCATCACCCCCAGCGCCGCCAGCGCATAGGCGAGCTTCTGCGGCCGGGGTTCGGCAGGCAGCTCCGCCTCGAGCACGATGAAGTCGGGATCACTGCGCAGGGCGTGGATGGCACGCCAGGGCCCCTGGAGGAGGAGGCCGTCGCCCACCTGCAGGGGCAGGTCGGCCAGGCGGGTGCGCACCGGGCGTCCCTCCCGCCACAGCGCCAGCACCGTGAGCCCGGAGCGGTCGCGCAGGTTGATCTCGCGCAAAGTCCGTCCGACGAGGCCGGAGCGCGGAGAGAGCATCGCCTCGACGATGCCGACGTCGCCGCCGTCCAGCGCCACCTCGGGTGCGGCACCCCCCTCCGAGCGTGCGGCCAGCTCCAGCCCCAGCCGCTCCAGCGCCTCGGCTTCCAGCAGCTCCTCCAGCCGCCCTTCGATGACGAGCCGGTCCCCGGCCCGCAGCGCCAGGTCCTTGGGCGGGGCCAGCAGCTGGCGGCCGTCGCGGACTACGGCCACGATGGTCAGCCCGTAGGCGCGGCCGAACTCGCTCTGCTCGATGGTCTTGCCGACGAGCGGGGAGCCGGCGGGGATGCGGGCCTCGAAGAGGCGCTCGCTGAGGCGGTACAGGCGCACCAGGCGCGTGCGTCGCCGGGTGGCGCGCAGGAGCTCTTCGGAGGGGCGCGCGGGGAGGAGGCGCCACCCCACCGCCACGGTCCAGGCCGTCCCCACGACCAGCATCGTCAGGCCCAGCGGCACGAAGTCGAAGAGGCCGAGATGCGCCAGCCCGCGCTCCTGCAGGATGGCGGCGATGAGGACGTTGGACGGGCCGGCCACCAACGTGAGGTTCCCGCCGAAGCGGGCCGCGTAGGCCAGGGGGAGGAGGAGGCGGGTGGGGCTGATGCGCCGCCGGTGGGCCACCGTCAAGGTGACAGGGAGGAGCACGCCCATGGTCGCCAGGTTGTTCATGAAGCCGGCCAGCACTCCGGCGAGGCCCATGAGCAGGGCGAGCAGCCGCTGGTAGGACCGGCCGCTCACCAGGCGCAGGGGCCGGGCCAGCAGCGCCACGGCGCCGGTGCGTTCCAGCCCCGTGCTGAGGACGAAGATGGCGGCCACCGCCGCCACGGCCGGCGAGCCGAACCCGGCGAAGGCCTGCTCCGGCGGGACGAGACGGGCCAGCGCCACGACGAGGAGGACGGCAAAGGCGGTGAGGTCGGCGGGCCACCGGCCGAGGGCGAGGGCCACCACCGCCCCCGCCAGGATGAGGAGGGTGGCGAGCGCCTGCGGGGTCAGACCCGTTCGACCGCCAGGGCCAGGGCTTCGCCGCCGCCCAGGCAGATGGCGGCCACGCCCCGACGGCCCCCACGCCGGCGGAGGGCGTGCAGCAGGGTGGTGAGGATGCGCGCCCCGCTCGCCCCGATGGGGTGGCCCAGCGCCACCGCCCCGCCGTGGACGTTCACCCGCTCCGTGCCCACGCCGAGGTCGCGCGTGACGGCGAGGACCACCGAGGCGAAGGCCTCGTTGATCTCGAAGAGGTCGACCTCGTCGAGCGTCCAGCCGACGCGCTCCAGCAGGCGGCGGATGGCCGCCGCGGGCTGGATGGTGAACCACTCGGGCGCGCCCGCCGCGCCGGCCGCCCCCACGATGCGGGCGAGCGGCCGCCGCTCCAGACGGGCCGCCACGTCGGCGGAGGCGACCACCAGCGCCGCCGCCCCGTCGCTGATCTTGCTGGCGTTGGCCGCCGTCACCGAGCCCTGCGGGTCGAAGGCCGGCGGCAGCGAGGGGAGGCGGTCGAAGTCGACGCGGCGCGGCTCCTCGTCCGCGTCCACCACCGCGGGCGGGCCCTTCGGCTGCGCCACCTCCACGGGGACCAGCTCGTCGGCGAAGGCCCCCGTGTCCATGGCCGCCAGCGCCCGCCGGTAGCTCTCGGCGGCGTAGGCGTCCTGCTCCTCGCGGGTGAAGCGGTACTCGCGGTTCAACAGCTCGCAGCACTGCCCCATGTGCAGGTCGGTGTAGGCGTCGTGGAGCCCGTCGCGCAGCATGCTGTCGAACACGGTGGCGTGGCCGAGTCGGAACCCGGCGCGCGCCCGGTCGAGCAGGTAGGGGGCCAGGCTCATGTTCTCCATGCCCCCGGCCACCACCACCTCGGCATCGCCGGTGCGGATGGCCTGCGCCGCCAGCACGACCGCCTGCAGCCCCGAGCCGCAGACCTTGTTCACCGTGGTGGCCGGCACGGTGTTGGACAGCCCTGCGCCCAGCCCGGCCTGCCGCGCCGGGGCCTGGCCGACCCCGGCGGAGAGGACGTTGCCCATGATCACCTGGTCCACCTGGATGGGGCCGACTCCGGCACGCTCCAGGGCGGCACGGATCGCCGCCGCCCCCAGCCGCGGCGCCGGGGTGGTGGCGAACCCGCCCAGGAAGCGCCCGATGGGGGTGCGGGCGGCGCTGAGGATGACGACCTCGGCCATGGTCTCCGCCTCCGAAGGAACATCGCTGGCTCCAGTCTACACCCGCACCGTGCGCCCCGCCCGCCGCTCCTGCGCGGGGGACAGCTTGCGGGGGTCTCTGCTAGAGTAGCGCCATGGTCCTGCACGGCTTTCAGGTGGACGCCCGCGGGGTGCTGCACATCGGGGGACACAGCGCCCTCGCCCTGGCCGAGCGGTACGGCACGCCGCTCCTGGTGCTCGACGAGCCCCGCCTGCGCGCCGCCTGCCGCGCCTACGCCGCGGCCCTGCGCGACGCCTGGGGCGACGGGCAGGTCATCTACGCCAGCAAGGCGCTGTGCACGGTGGCGCTCTGCCAGCTCGCCCACGAGGAAGGGCTGCACGTGGACGTGGCCTCGGGCGGGGAGCTGTACACGGCCCTGCGGGCCGGCGTGCCGCCCGAGCACCTCCACCTCCACGGCAACAACAAGACCCCCGACGAGCTGCGCCTGGCGCTGGCGCAAGGGGTGGGGCGGATCATCGTGGACAACGCCCACGAGCTGCGCCTGCTCGACCGCCTGGCCCGCGACCTGGGACGGCGGGCAGCCGTGCTGGTGCGCGTGACGCCCGGCATCGAGCCCCACACCCACCGGGCCATCCAGACCGGCGGGGTGGACTCGAAGTTCGGCTTCGGGATCCCGGACGGAGCGGCGCTCGAGGCGGTGCGCGTGGCGGCGCGGCTGCCGGGCTTGGAGTGGCGCGGGGTTCACTGCCACATCGGCTCGCAGATCCTCGACCTGGAACCGTTCCGCCTGGCCGCGCGCGCCGTGGCCGACTTCCTGGCGGAGGTGCGGCAAGCCACCGGGCTCGTGGCCGCGGAGGTCAACCTGGGCGGCGGGCTGGGGATCGCCTACCTGCCCGAGGACGCCCCGCCCACCATCCCCGCCTACGTGGGGGCGGTGGCCGGGGCGCTCGGCGAGGCGGTAGACCGGCACGGCCTGCCGCGCCCGCGCCTCTTCCTGGAGCCCGGGCGCTCCATCGTCGGCCCGGCGGGCGTGACCCTCTACACCGTGGGCGCGGTGAAGCGCATCCCCGGCGTGCGCACCTACGTCATGGTGGACGGCGGGATGTACGAGAACCCCCGCCCGGCCCTCTACGGCGCGCGCTACACGGCGGTGGTGGCGGACCGGGTCGATGCGCCGGCGGGGGAGCCGGTGGCCGTGGCCGGGCGCTGCTGCGAGTCGGGGGACGTGCTGATCTGGGAGGCGGCCCTGCCGCCGGTCGAGCCGGGGGACGTGCTGGCCGTCTTCTCCACCGGGGCCTACACCTACGCCATGGCCAGCAACTACAACCGCTTCCCCCGTCCGGCGGTGGTCCTCAGCGACGCGGCGCGCACCGGCGTGATCGTGGAGCGCGAGACCTACGAGGACCTGATCCGCCTGGACCGCCCGCTGGCCTGAGCCGTGCCGTTCCTGCCGTCCGCGTCGGTCCTCCTCTTCCGGGCCCTGGCCCTGCTGGTGGCCGCGCCGGCCCACGAGGCGGCCCACGCCTACGCCGCCGACCGGCTCGGGGACCCGACGGCGCGCCGGCTGGGGCGCCTCACCCTCAACCCCCTCGTCCACCTCGACCCGCTCGGCACCCTCCTGCTGCTCCTCTTCGGCATCGGCTGGGCCAGACCGGTGCCGGTTGACCCGCTGAACTTCCGCGGCGACTGGCGCCGCGGGCTGCTGGTGGTGGCCGCCGCCGGCCCGCTCGCCAACGTCGTCCTGGCCTTCCTCTTCGGGCTGCCGGTGAAGCTGGGGCTGGTCCGCGACACCGCCGACCCGCTCGTGCAGCTCGTCGTCACGCTGGTGCGCATCAACGCCATCCTGGCGGTCTTCAACCTGCTGCCGGTGCCTCCCCTGGACGGCTCGAAGATCCTCATCGGCCTGCTGCCGCCGCAGCTGAGCCTGGCCTACGCGCGGCTGCAGCCCTTCGGCGTGCTCATCCTCATCGGCCTCATCTACCTGGGGCTGGTGGACGTGCTGGTGGGGCCGCCCTTCCTCTGGCTGATGCGCCAGGCGCTGGGGGCCTGACCGCAGGATTTCGGGGCGCCGGCACCTAACCGTACCAGGGCAGCGGGGCTCCGTGCCCCTCCATATCCGTTGCGTGGTGGGCCGTCGTCGAGCGTGACCAGCACCCGACCGTCGTCCTACGTCGTCCATACCACCACGTTTGAAGGCCCGCTCGACCTGCTGGTGCAGCTGGCGCAGCAGGGCGAGGTGGACCTTCAGACCCTCCCCCTGGCCGAGCTCGCCCGGGACGTCCTGGCGCGCGTGCGCGAGGGCTTCGACCTGGACGACGCCACCGAGACGCTGTGGCTGCTCTCGGCGCTCGTCGAGCTGAAGGCGCGGGCCCTGCTGCCCCGCCCGCCCGCCCCCCCTGAACCGGTCACCCTCGAGGAGTCCGCCGCCGACCTCGACGCCCTGCTGGAGGAACGGCTGCGCGCCTACCGGGCCTTCAAGGACGCCGCCACCGCCCTGCGGGTGCTCGAGGCCTACCGCCAGCGCGTCTTCGCCCGTCCGCCCGGGGAGCCGCCGGACGAGGCGCTGCTGGCCGGCGTCTCGCTGGACGACCTGCTCGCGGCCTTCCACCGCGTCCTGGCCCGGTCGCGGGAAGCGCCGCCGCCGGCCATCGAGCCCGAGGGGATCACGGTGGCCGAGCGGATGGCCGCGCTGCTGGCGCTGCTGCGGACCCATCCGGCGGGTGTCGTCTTCGAGCGGCTCTTCCCGGCGGAGGCCACCCGGCTGGAGGTGGTGGTGACCTTCCTGGCCGTGCTGGAGCTGATCCGGCTGCGGCGGGTGCGGGTGCAGGCGGGGGAGGACGGGGCGCTGCAGGTGCGGCTCAGCCGCCATGGGGAGGACGCTGTGACATGATCGACGTGCGGACCGCGCTCACCAGCCTGGCCGACCTGATCGGGGAGGCCGACGCCGCGGTCGAGGACACCGCCCGCGCCATCGAGGCGGTGCTCTTCGTCAGCGGTGAGCCCGTCCCGCTCGACCGTCTGGCCGACGCGGTCCAGGTGGCGCCCCACCTGGCCGAGGCGGCGGTGCGCCATCTGGCGGCGGCGTGCGAGCGGCGCGGCCTGCAGGTGCAGGCGGTGGCCGGCGGCTACCAGCTGGTGACGCACCCGGCCTATGCCGACGTGGTGCGCCGCTTCCTGGGCGCCGCCGCGCGCGAGCCGCTCTCCCAGGCCGCGCTGGAGGTCCTGGCCATCGTCGCCTACCGCCAGCCGGTGACGCGCGCCGAGGTGGAAGCGGTGCGCGGGGTGCGCTGCGAGCACCTGCTGGAGCGGCTGGAGGAGCGCCAGCTGGTGCGGGTGGTCGGCCGCAAGCCGACCGTGGGCCGGCCGCTGCTGTACGGCACCACCGACGCCTTCCTGCGCTACTTCGGGTTGCGCAGCCTGGCCGACCTCCCGCCGCGCCCCGACCTGGTGCCGGTGGCGGCCCGCGACGGGCAGACACCGCCCGGGTGATGATGGCGTCCCGCGGAGCCCACCCGCTCCGGCTCGTCCGGCCGCGGACCTGTGCGTCCGTCCTGGCGGCGGTCTCGATGGTGGCCGCCCCTGCGCTGGCGGGCTCGCCGGGAGGCGCCGCCACCGGCCGGTCCTCCCTGCACCCGGCCGCCGTCCGCACGGTCCCAGCCCCCCGCGTCGCCGCGACCTCGGCGCTGCTCATGGACGTGCGCACCGGTGAGGTGCTGTGGGCGCGCGCCCCCGACCTGCCCCGGCCGCCGGCCAGCACCACGAAGATCCTCACCGCGCTGCTGGCGGCGGAACGCCTGCGCCTGCAGGACCCGGTGACCGTCTCGGGGCGGGCCGAGGCGCAGCGGAACGGGTCGGCCATCGGGATGAGGCAGGGGGAGGTCTGGTCGGTGGAGGCCCTGCTGCACGCGCTGCTGCTCCACTCGGCCAACGACGCCGCGGTGGCGCTGGCCGAGGCGGTGAGCGGCTCGGTGGAGGCCTTCGCCGCCGAGATGACCCGGCGGGCCCGCGCGCTGGGCGCGCGCCGGAGCACCTTCGTGAACCCGCACGGGCTCCACGATCCCGGCCACCTGACCACGGCGCGGGACCTAGCCCTCATCGCCCGCGGGGCCCTGCGCCACCCGGTCATCGACGCCATCGTCCGACAGCCCACCTGGCGGCTGGTGCGCCCCGGGCAGCCTCCGGTGGAGCTCATCAACCGGAACCGGCTGCTCTGGCTCTACGCGGGGGCGGACGGGGTGAAGACCGGGTGGACCGCCCAGTCGGGTCCCTCGCTGGTGGCCTCGGCCACCCGCGGCGGGCGGCGGCTCATCGCCGTCGTCCTGAACAGCAATGAGGTCTTCGGCGATGCCGCCCGCCTGCTCGACTACGGCTTTGCCGCCTCCGTCCTGGTCCGGGTCGTGGCGCACGACCGCGTGGTGGTCCGCCGCCCCCTGGCCGGCGGGCGCCGTGTGCTGACGGGCGTGCCCCGGGACGACCTCTACGTCGTCCTGCCGCGCGGCGCACCGGCGCCGCCGGTGGTCGTGCGCCTGGACCCCGGCCTCACCCTGCCCATCCGGCGCGGAGCGCGCGTAGGGGCGGTGGTGGTCCTCCGGGGCGGCGGACGGGCCCTGCAGGTCCCCATCGTCGCCGCCGCGGACGTCGCCGCCCTCTCGTGGTGGGAGCGCCTGGCCGGCTGGCTCTGGATCCGGCGGGGCCGGGAGCCCTTCCCGCAGGCGGCCGGGGATGGGCCCTAGCCGTCCCCTCCGCTCCATGCTCTTCGTCCCCGGCGACCAGCCGCGCATGCTGGCCCGCGCGCGCCAGGTGTCCGCCGACGCGGTGATCCTGGACCTGGAGGACGCGGTGGCCGCCGCGGACAAGCCGCGGGCGCGGGCGCTGGTGGCGCAGGCGTTGGCCGAGGGTTTCCCCGCGTCGACGGCCGTCTGCGTGCGGCCCAACAGCCGGGGAACGGGCCTCCTGGAAGAGGACCTGCGTGCGGTCCTCCACCCGGCGCTGTGGGGGGTGGTGGTCCCCAAAGTGGCCGATGCCGCCGAGGTGGTGGCGCTCGACGAGTGGTTGACCGCCCACGAACCGGCGGCCGGCCTGGACCCGGGGACGGTGCGCCTGCTCGTCCTCATCGAGACCCCGCGGGCCGTCCTCGACGCCGTCGCCATCGCCCAGGCCACTCCGCGGGTGACGGCGCTGCTGCTGGGCGCCGACGACCTGGCCGCGGCCATGGGCATCCGCCGTACCCCGACCAACGCCGAGGTGGCCTACCCGCGGGCGCATGTGGCCGTGGCCGCCCACGCCGGCGGTGTGGAGGCGATCGACATGGTCTACACGGCGGTGCGCGACACCGACGGCTTCCGGGCCGAGGCTGAGGCGGGGCGGCTGCTCGGCTATACCGGCAAGCAGTGCATCCACCCGACGCAGGTGGAGGTGGCCAACGCCGTCTTCACCCCCTCGCCCGAGGAGGTGGCCTGGGCTATGCGCGTGGTGGAGGCCTATGCGACGGCGCCGCGCGGGACGATCGTGCTGGACGGGCGCATGGTCGACGCGCCCATCGTCGCCCAGGCGCAACGCCTGCTGGAACGCGCGCGGGGCGCCGCAGTGCCGCCGGAGCGTCCCACGCGCCGCCGCTCTCGCTCGTGACCGGGCGGCGCCTCTACCGGGCGCGGGAGGACCGCTGGATCGCCGGTGTGGCCGCGGGCCTGGCCCGCTTCCTGGGCGTCGACCCCCTCCCGGTGCGCGTGGCCTTCGTCGCCCTGAGCCTGTGGGACGGGCTCGGCGTGCTCCTCTACCTGGTGATGACGGTGACCATCCCGGAGGAGCCGCTGGGCCACGTGGCGACGGAACCGGACCTGCCCCAGGAACACGCTGGCGAGCCCCCCGGCGTGCAGCGCCAGCGCACGCTGGGCCTGATCCTGGTCCTGGGCGGACTCTACCTGGCGCTGCGCCACCTGGACCTGGTGAGCCTGGGCGGCGAGCGCCTGGCCGCGGTGGTCCTCATCCTCGCCGGGCTCCTCATCCTCCTCCTGCGTCCAGGGCGCCTCTGACCGCCGGTACCGCCTGCGGCCCTGGACAATCGACGATGAGACAACTGTAAAATTGTTTAACTCCCGCCGGGCCGAGGGGTCCGGCGGGGGAGGAGGCGGCTCATGGTGTCGACCGGTGGTCCCCCGGAGCGGCAGCCGGGGGAGGTTCCCTTCGAGGACTTGGTTGAGTTCTTCAAGGTCCTCTCTGACCGCACGCGCCTGCGCATCGTCGGCTTGCTGGCGGAGCGGCCGCGCTACGTCCAGGAGCTGGCTCAGGCGCTCGGCGTGAGCGCGCCCACCGTTTCGCACCACCTCTTCCGCCTCCGGGCCGCCGGTCTCGTGACGGCCGGGCGCCGTGACCAGCACGTCTACTACCGCCTGGAGTCGGAGCGGCTCGCCCACCTCTCCCGGGCTCTGCTGCCGCGGCAGGCGGCCCCGGCGGCCGAGGAGCGGGACCAGGTCCTGCGTGCCTTCTTCCCGGACGGCCGGCTGCGCCGGCTGCCGGCGGCCCGGCGCAAGCGCCTCATGGTGCTGGAGGAGGTGGCCCGGCGCTTCGCGCCCGACCGGGCCTACTCCGAGCGGGAGGTGGACCAGGTGCTCAAGGCCCTCTACCACGACCACTGTGAGTTGCGCCGTGCGCTGGTGGACCACGGCCTGATGCGGCGGGAACGGGGGATCTACCGGAGGGTGTCGCCCGGCGCGCGCGCGGCTGGTGCCGCCGGATCCCCGGGGCGCCCGGAACCCTGACCGGGCCGGAGGCCTGACCGCGCGCGGCGTCCCCGGCCGCCGCCGCGGGATCAGGCGATGCGCGCGCCGAGCTCCACCTCGCCGTCGGGCTGGAGCAGGACCACCCGCCCGGTGGACTCCACGGCGCCGAGGACGAGCACCTCTGAAGCGAAGCCGGCGATGCGGCGGGGCGGGAAGTTCGTCACCGCCACCACGAGCCGTCCCTGCAGCGCTTCGGGCGGGTAGAAGGGCCGCAGGGCGGCGGAGGACCGGCGGGTTCCGTGGGGGCCGAAGTCGATGAGCAGCCGGTAGGACGGCTGGCGCGCCTCGGGGAAGGGCTCCACAGCGACGATACGGCCGACGCGCATCTCCACCCGCTGGAACTCCGCCAGCGTGATGGTAGGCAGGGGCTCGTCCGCGGGCATGGAGGACCGGTTCCACGCCCCGTGCCGTCACGCCTCCCGGCGCGGGGCAGAGGGCGGGGCCGGCCACCGGTCCGCCCCGCGGCGCCCGCGGCAGCGGGAGCACAGGAGTTCCCCGCCGCGCCACGGAATAGCCCCTGCAGCATGGCCGAAGATCGGGACACCGGAGAGCGGCGGACAGGACCGATCGTGGCCATCGACGGTCCGGCCGGCGTGGGCAAGACCTCGGTGGCCCGCGCCGTGGCGGCCCGGCTGGGGTTCCGGTACGTGAACACCGGCGCGATGTACCGGGCGGTGGCCTACGAGGCGCTGCGCCGCCGCATCGCCCCCGATGACGCCCCTGCGCTGGCGGCCATCGCCCGCACCCTGGCCATCGACTTCCGCGAGGGCTCCCACGGGCAGCGCGTGCTGCTGGCGGGCGAAGATGTCACGGAGGCCCTGCAGAGCCCGGCGGTGAGCGAGGCGGCCTCCCTCGTGAGTGCACACCCGGAGGTGCGCCAGGCGCTGGTGGCCCTGCAGCGACGGCTGGCCGGCGACGGGCGGGTGGTGGTGGAGGGACGGGACATCGGGACGGTGGTCTTCCCCGACGCCGAGGTGAAAATCTTCCTCACCGCCTCGCCCGAGGAGCGCGCCCGCCGCCGCTACCGGGAGCTGCGCGCCAAGGGCATCGAGGTGGCCTACGAGGACCTCCGCGCCGCCGAGGAGGCGCGCGACGAACGGGACCGGCGCCGCCCGCACTCCCCACTGCGGGCGGCCCCGGACGCCGTGGTCATGGACACCACCGAGCGGGAGCTCGGGGAGGTCGTGGAGGCGGTGCTGCGCCTCTGTCAGGAGCGGTTGAGTGTGGTTTAGGTTCAACCGTTTCCTCTTCCGGCTGTGGTTTCGGGTGCAGGTGCGCTACCGGGTGGAGGGGCGCCACCACGAGCCGCCACCGCCGTTCATCGTCATCGCCAACCACGCCAGCGCGGCCGACATCCCGCTCGTGGCCCTGGCGCTGCGGGCCAGGGTGGCCTTCATGGCCAAGGAGGAGCTGGCGCGGCTGCGGGGCGTGCGGCTGTGGATCCGCTCGCTCGGCAGCTTCTTCGTCCGGCGCGACCAGGCCGACCGCACCGCGCTGCGCACCGCGCTGGACCGCCTGGCCCAGGGCTGGGCCATCGGCGTCTTCGCCGAGGGGACGCGGAGCCTGGACGGCCGGCTCCAGCCCTTCCAGCAGGGCGCCGCCTACCTGGCGCTGCGCGCGGGGGTCCCGGTCCTGCCGCTGGGCATCGGCGGCAGCCACCGCATCATGCCCAAAGGGGCGCGCTGGCCCCGCCGGGCCCCGGTGTCGATCCGGCTGGGTCCGCCCCTGGCGGTGCCGCGCGTGGAGGGACGGCTGAGCCACGCCCTGGTGCGCGAGTGGACCGCGCGCTTCGAGGCCGCGGTGGCCGCCCTCCTCCCGGAGGAGCAGCGGCCCGTCCGGCCCCTCGCAGCGCAGGCGGCAGCCACCCCCCCGCGGCCCGACGTCTCAGCGCCCGCCGCGACCTCGTCCGGGACGCCCACCGCGCCAGGGGGACGCGACTGACCGGCCGGGGCTTCAGGGGACCAGGACGGCGAGGGCGCGGGGGACCAGCGCAAAAGTGGCCGGCACCTGTCCGACGAGTTCGCCGTCGGCCTGCAGCGAGAGGGGGGTAGGGCTCTCCACCGTCACCGTGCGCGCCGCCCGGACCTCCACCAGCGGGTGGAGCACGTGCCGGCCGGAGAAGGCGCGCGGCAGCAGGCCGAGCACCTGCGGCCGGGTGAGGTCGCCGAAGACCACCACCTCGAAGCGGTCGTCGTCGGGCCGCGCGGTGGGACACAGCCGCATGCCCCCGGCGGCGCGGGAGGTGTTCCCCACGGCCACCATGAAGAGGCGGCGGCGGCGGGCGGTGCCGTCGAGGGTCACCGTCATCTCGACGGGGCGGTAGACCGCCAGCATCTTCAGGATGGCGGCCACGTAGAGCAGCGGGCCGGGCACCCCGCGCGGCCAAGCGTTCACCTGCCGGGCCACCTCGCCCCCGAACCCCACGGTGCCGATGGTCAGGAAGTAGCGGTCGTTGAGTCGGCCCACGTCGACGCGTCCGACGCGTCCGCCCGCCAGCCGGGCAGCCGCGTCCAGCGGGTGGCGCGGCAGGCCCATGGCCGCGGCGAAGTCCGCCCCCGTGCCGGCGGGGATGACGGCGAGGGCCGGGGTCGGAGCGCCGGCGCCCGGGGCCGGTGGACGCAGCAGGCCGTTCACCGCCCAGTGGGCGGTCCCGTCGCCGCCGACGGCGATCACGACCTCGTAGCGGTCACGCGCGGCGGCGGCCAGGTCGGCCTCGTGGCCGCGGTGCTCGGCCGTGGCCTCGTCCACCTGCCAGCCGGCCGCCACCAGCGTGCGGCGCGCCGCCGGCCACACCCGTCGCGCCCGCCCCCCGCCGGCGGCGGGGTTGACGATGGCGAACGCCCTCACACCCGCCCGCTCTGCCGCAGGTGGGCGGTGGCGAAACTCTCGCTGCCGGCGCTGGCCATGGCCGCCGAGGCGGAGAGCTCCAGGCAGAGCGTGGCCGCGGCGATGATCTGAGCCAGCCGGTAGACGCTGCCGGGTCCCGTGCACCCCAGGAGCGACAGGTAGGCACGGGCGTGGGGCAGCACGGTACCGCCGCCGACCGTCCCCACCTCGAGCCCGGCCAGGCGGATGGCCAGGTGGACCCCGTCGCCGGCCGGTTCGAGGACCTCGTGTGCCATGCTGCTCGTCCCCACCATTCCCAGGTCCTGCCCGGTGGTGGCGAAGAGGGCGGCGATGGCCGAGGCCGGCGTGAAGGCCACCGACTGCATGTCGCTGGCGTGGCTGCCGTGCACGCCGGCGTGCTCCAGCGCCACGAGGTCCTCGGCGGTGGTGCGGAGCACGCGGCGCAGCGTCTCCCCGCTCACGGTGGCCTCGGCCAGGACGGTCTTGCCGTGCCCGCCCTGGATGTAGTACAGGGCGCTCGGCTTCTTGTCCCCGCCCATGTTGGTCTCCAGGAAGAACCGCACCGGGGTGATGCCGGTCTCGGCGGGGAAGCGGCGCATGATGAACTCGTGGTTGAGGGCGTGGGAGTTGCGGGTGATCATGTTGGGCCCGCAGGCGTCCCCGGTGGTGTACCGGTAGAGGACGTGGCAGGTGGCGCCGACCACGTGGGTGTCCACCTCCCACAGGCGGGCGTGGCGGCTGAGGCGGGCGACCCCGCCCACCCGCTCCCGGTAGAGCGGGTTCTGGGGGTCGTGCAGCCAGTCCCGCATCGCCGCGGCGTGGGCGGCGACCCACCGGGCGAAGGCGACGGCCTCACCGGTGGTGCGGAAGACGAAGGCGGAGTCGCGCGTCATCCGGTCGTGCAGCACGTAGGTGCGCACGCCCCCGTCCTGCAGCACCGCTGTCATGCCGCGCAGCATCGAGGCGGACAGCCCCCCCTCGGTGTGGGCGATAGGGACGAAGACCTCGTCGACCTCGCGCCCCTCTTCCACCAGCCGGCCGTCCGCGGGGTCGACCGCGTAGCGCCCCAGCTCCACGCGCAGCGGTCCCACCACCGCCACCGGCAGGAACATCCCGGCGGTGAGCGCCTCGATGGCGCTGGCGTACACCTCGGGGGGGTGGGGGAAGGCGAAGAGGAACTCGTGCTGCGACTCCCACTGGGGCAGGGCGCGCAGGGCGGCCTGGCGCTCGGCGATCTGCTCCGGCATGTTGCGGCGCGGCCAGGGAGACCGGCGGGTGGGCGGGGCCCTCACGCCGGAGCGGGCTGCGCCCGCGGGTGGCAGAGCAGGGCCAGGACGCACCCGAAGCAGCGCGGCAGGGGGAGCCCGGCCAGGTGGAGGGTGGGGCGCGGCCGGTCCTCTGCTTCCTCCTCCACGGGCGCGTCGGGGCCGAGGCGGGCCGGGTCGGGCGGCGGCGGGGTGCCGTCGGTGAGGCCGATGCGCCGGGTGAAGTACTCGATGTCGTCCCACAGCCGGGCCAGGAAGGCGTCGCCGTCGAAGGCCAGCGCCTCGCAGTCGGCGCGCAGCCGGTCGTTCATGGCGTGCATGATGCGGTAGAGCTCGTCGCGCATGGCCACCAGCGCGGCGCGGCGGGCCGGCTCCATGCGCGGGATGTTGCGGCGCAGGTAGTGCTCGGCGAAGGCCTGGTGCCGCGACTCGTCCACCAGGATCTTCGCCGACATGCGGCCGAAGAGCGCCTCCGGCTGGGCTTCGGCGAACCAGCGGTAGAAGTGCTTGGCGAAGAGGTCGCTGATGAGGATGCCCCAGACCCAGTCGGCCCGGTCGCCCTGCCGCAGGCGGTGGTGGTAGCGCAGCATCTCCGGCAGCTCGCGCAGCCCGATGGGGTGGTACTCCAGCCGCCGGTACAGGCGCGTGAGCGCCTCGAAGTGGCGGGCCTCGTCCATGATGAAGGAGGCCAGGTAGAGCTGGGCGGTGGTCTCCCCGGCGTCCATGAGCTGGGGGAGGATGGCGCTGGCGCCCACCATGGCGGTCTGCTCCCCCAGGTAGACGGGCGTGAGCATGCGCGCCAGGGCCTGGCGCTGCCGCTCCGTCATCTGGAGGGACTGCCCCCAGTCGAGGTCGCGGGAGGTCCACTGCACCTTCGCCGCCTTGTGGAAGAGGTTGAGGAGCAGGTCCTCCTCCAGGTCGGGGAAGATGCGGATGACGCCCCGGATGCCAGCGCGCGTACCTGGTCTCGTCACCGTCTCACCCTGTCGTCTGCGCCCGGCGGTGGCCCGCCGCCGCGCCGCCGCACGCGGCGCGCCACGGTCCCCTCAGACCGACTACCCAGGCATTATACGGCGCAGACGGAGGGCTGTCCTGTGCGTACGATGGTGCCGGATGCGCGGCGTGTTCCGGAGACCCCGTGAAGACGTCCCAGCCCCGGCGCCGATGCCGGTGGAGGTCCTGGCCCCGCTGCTGGCGCCCCCCGGCTTCGGGCGGAGGCGCCGCTGGGTGCACGCCCGCGAGGAGGCCTACCGCCTGTGGCTGCTGCTCGACGCGGTGGCGGCGCGCTTCCGCGACCGCATCGTCCTCTACCTCGTCGACCCGCTCTCCCCCCAGTGGGTGCTCAGGGTGCTGCGCCACCGCATCCGCCGCTTCCCCACCTTCCTCATCGACGGCCGGGACCGCTACACGGGTTGGGACCTGGAGGCGCTGGCACAGCGCATCGAGGCCGCCCTGGCCCGCGCGGGGCACCGGCCGCCCGCGCCCGGCTGAGCGGAGCGGCGGTGCTGTCGGGGGCGACACGCCCCCACGTGCCCCCTAGCGGAAGAGGAGCAGCCCTGCCGCACCGGCGGCCGCGACGACCGCGGCCACCCCTGCCCTGGCCTGCCAGAGGAGCAGCGTGACGAGCGCCACGGCGAAGAGCATCCCGCCGGCGAGGTCGCGCACGCCCGTGACGAAGAGGTCAAGGGCGGTAGTCGCGATCAGCCCCACCACCCCCGCGCTCACCCCGTCCAGGAACGTCCGCACGCCCGCTACGTCGACCAGGCGTTCCAGCGCCCCGTGCCCGGTGAGGGTGATGGCAAAGGCCGGGAGGAAGATGCCCACGGTGAGGGCGAGTGCGCCAAGCGGGCCGCCGCCGAGGAAGCCCACGAAGGTGCTGAAGATGATGAACGGGGCGGGGAGGATGCCGGAGAGCGCCACCCCGTCGAGGAACTGGGCATCGGTCATCCACCGGCCCACCTCGACGGCGTCGCGGCGCAGGAAGGGGAGGACGGTGTAGGCCCCGCCGAAAGTGAGCAGGCCGGCCCGCAGCCCGGAGAGGAACAGCCGCCCGATGGCAGGCTCTCCGACGGCCTCACCGGGCAATGGCGGGACGGTGCTGTGGGGCAGGCCCCATCGGGGTACTTCCAACCGGGGCCGGCGCGTCTCCCCGACCTGCACCAGGCCCGCGAGGAGCACTACCATCAGGAGCAGCCCCGCGGCGATCCGGAGCCCGGGCCGACGCGCCAGCAGCGCCGCGAGGCCGGCCGTCGGCAGAGTGACCCAGAAGGGATGGCCCAGGGTCTCGCCCAGCGCCGTCGCGGCGGCGACGGCCCACGCCCAGGGATCGGTGAGCACGTGCCTCCCGATGCGGTGCACCGCCCGGACGACGAGGGCAACGACGGCAGGCTGCATGCCCAGGAAGACCGCCTGCCACAGGGGCGCGCGGACGCCCGCCGCGTACAGGGCGGAGAGGCCGAACATCAGGAGGAACCCGGGCAGCATGAACCCCAGGCCGGCCAGCAGACCCCCCAGTCGCCCGCGGGCGAGCATTCCGAAGTAGACGCAGAGCTCGTGCGCTTCGGGCCCGGGCAGCACCTGGTAGACGGCGAGGACGCGGTTGAAGCGCTCGCGGGAGACCCAGCGCGCCTCCTCGACGAGTTCCTGGCGGATCATGGCGATCTGGGCCACCGGCCCGCCCCAGGCCAGGAGGCCGAACCGCAGGAACCGCAGGAAGAGCCGCCCCCAGGGCTCCGGTGGGATCCCGGGTCCTGGAGGCTGTGACCGTGGTGCGCCGCTCATCCGCCGGGCCGCCGGGTGCGGGCGCGACGGCGCGCGGCCGTGCGCGCCGAGAGGCTCCGGTAAAGCCCGTCGAAGAGGGCCACGCCGCAGGCCTCCAGCACGCGGTCCGACCAGCCCGCCGCGTGCCACCCGCGGAGCACGGCGTCCACGCCCGCGAGCTCAGCCCGGACGAAGCGGCGGTCCTGGAGGTCGAGTTCGTGGACGATCTCGCCGATGGCCGTGAGCGCCTCGTCGCTCAAGCCGAACGCGCGGACCATGACCTCGAAGGTGCAGAGCGGGCCGACGTGGGTGAACTCCCCGCCCTCCATGTCGAAGGCCACCTCGCCGCGGCGCGGACGGTCGGCATACCGGACGCGCGCGTTCGGGTCGATGAAGCGGCGGATGAACCAGATGCAGGCCAGCCGGTCGACGTAGGGCCGGGGGCGGGTGACCCACCGTCGGCCCCGGAAGGCCTCCGGACGCCGGCGCGGGATACGCGGCTCGCCCGGGGCCGTGACGCGGGTCAGGCGCCGTTCGAGGCGGGCCAGGTGTGCCTCGACGCGACGCCCCTCGGTGACGGGGAAGAAGTCGATGCGGCGGATCTCCCGTTGCCGCTGCCGCAGCCGGGCCAGCCGGGCCGCGGCCGCCCGTCGCCGTGCCGGGTCGTCGCTCCGGCTGTGCAGGCCCGCTTCCAGGCGCCGCAGCTCCCGCTCCAGCGCCCGGTAGTCCTGCCGCCGGGCCTCCTGGAACAGCCGGACGAGGTCCCGGTCCTGGAGGCCGTTGAAGCTCCGGACGTGCAGCACCAGGGCCTCACCGCCCGACCGGCGGACCTCCTGGGCCAGCCAGGCGAAGGCCTCCCGGGTCTCCGGACGGTCCGGCAGCACGGTGACGCCGGTCGGCCCGGTCACTGCCCCGAGGCGGCGGAGCCGTCGCCACAGCCGGACCCGGTCGCTGGAGCGGCGGCGCCCTGCCAGCGAGGAGGAGAAGGTCAGCCAGGCCATCGCGCGGTTCGCCAGGGGAAACGGGATCGGTCATCCAGGACCAGTCATTTTGTATCATCTGTTACAAGGAAATTGCAACCTAAGTTGCATCAATGCTTCCTGGAGGAGTGCCCCATGCGCTGGGTGACACGCCAGCACGCCAAGGTCGACCGCATCGCCTGTCCCTGGCTGATCCGCCGCTTCATCGACCCGCAGGCGGAGTTCCTCTTCGTCCCGGACGAAGCCGTCCTGCCCACAGCCCACCGGGAAGGCGCCGTGCCGTTCGACGTGCCTGGTGTCGAGCTGGGGCACGTGGAGGGCCGGTGCAGCTTTGAGTCCATCCTGCGGCGGTACGGGCTCACCGACCCGGCCTTGCAGTTGCTCGGCCGCATCGTGCACGGGGCGGACATCCCCCAGGACCTGGCGATCGAGCCGGAAGCGCCTGGCCTCCGCGCCATCGCCCACGGCTTCGCCCTCCTCCATGGGGCGGACGACCAGACCAAGCTGCAGCTGGAGATGCCACTGTACGACGCCCTGTACCGCTGGTGTCAGAAACGCGTCGCCTCGGCACGGTGACGTCCGACGCCGGTCTGCTCTTCGCCGCGCGGGCGCTGCGCATGTTTGCCTACGGCTTCCTCTCCGTCGTCCTGGCCCTCTACCTCAGCGACCTCGGACTCACCCCGGCGCAGGTGGGGGGACTCTTCACGGCGGCGCTGCTCGGGGGCGCGGTCACCACGGGCGCGGTCGGCACCCTGGCCGGGCGGTGGGGCCGCCGCGGGGTCCTGCGCCGCTTCGCCCTGCTGATGGCAGTGAGCGGGGCCGTCTACGCCCTGGGCGCGCCGCCCTGGCTGCTGCTGCTGGCGGCGCTGGCGGGGACGATCAGCCCGAGCGGCTACGAGGTCGGCCCCTTCTTCCCCCTGGAGCAGGCGGCGCTCCCGGAGGTGAGCCGCGGGGCCCCTGAGGTAGGGCTCTTCGCCTGGTACAACCTGGTGGGGACGGTGGCCGTGGCCCTGGGCGCGCTGGCGGCGGGCGCCGTCCCGTCTGTCCTCGCCCTCCTCGGCGTGCCGGACGCCGGGGCCCAGCGGGGACTGGTCTGGGCCTTCGCCGCCACGGGGCTCGTGCTGGCCGCGCTGTACGGGCGCCTCTCGGACCGGGTGGAGGCGCCGGTCGCCGGCGGGGGTGGGGGAGGGCTGCGCCGCTCCCGCCGCATCGTCCTGCGCCTCACCGGGCTCTTCGGGCTGGACGCGCTGGCCGGCGGGCTGGTGGTCCAGAGCCTGGTGGCCTTCTGGTTCCACCAGCGCTTCGGCGTGGACCTGGCGGAGCTCGGCCCGCTCTTCTTCGGGACGAACCTCCTCTCCGCGCTCTCCTACCTGGCCGCGGCCCGCCTGAGCCGGCGCATCGGGCTGCTGAACACGATGGTCTTCACCCACCTTCCCTCCAATGTGCTCCTCGCCCTGGTGCCGCTCATGCCCACCTGGCCGGCCGCCGCGGGCGTACTGCTGCTCCGTCACGCCCTCTCGCAGATGGACGTGCCCACGCGCCAGGCCTACACCCTGGCCCTCGTGGCGCCGGAGGAGCGGACCGCCGCGGCGGGGATCACCAACGCCGTGCGCCCCACAGCGGCGAGCGTGGCCCCGCTGCTCTCCGGCCTCGCCCTGCAGGCGGCGGCGGGCGGTCTCCCGTTCGTGCTGGCCGGCGGGCTGAAGGCCGTCTACGACCTGACGCTGTGGGCGCTCTTCAGGACAGTGCCGCTCCTGTCCCCTGGAGCGGGGGCGCCGCCGGCGCCCATCCCGCCAGCGCGGCCGTGAAGGCCATCTTGGCGGTTACGGCGTGCGAGCTTGGGCAACGCAGAGGGGAGCCGCGATGAGCGAGCCCACCGCAGTCACCCGCGTGCACTGGCGGCCCCGGATGACGCAATGACGACAGCTCCGGCGCGCGCCGCGGCATCGATGGCGGAGGGTACCAAGGCCGGACCGGGCCGGGCCGCGCAGCCGAACCGCCAGGCGGCTACCTGCGCTTGGCCCGCTCGACGTAGGCCCCGGTCTCCACCTCCACGCGAATCCACTCGCCGGCAGCGATGAACGGCGGGACCTGGACAGTGAGCCCGTTCTCCAGCTTCGCCTCCTTCCAGACGGTGTCGGGGCCCGCCCCGTGGGCGGGGGCCGCGGTCTCGACCACCCGCACCTCGACGATGTCAGGGAAGACCACGCCGATCGGCCGGCCCTCGTGAAACTCCACCGGCAGGACCATCCCCTCGGTGAGGAAGGCCGCCGCCCGGCCCAGCCGGGCTCGCTCCACAGCGACCTGGTCGAAGGTCTCCGTGTTCATCATGGCCGTCCACCCGGCGCTGGTGAACATGGCCGTGGCCGTCGCCGACCGGGCCCACGCCCCGCGCTGGATGGGCCCGGCCTTCAGCAAGAAGGACGGGACGGGGACGGTGATCTTCCAGGACTCCGAGAACATCTGGGTGCCCATGGAGCACCACGAGTACTCGGACACCGCCACCATCGGCAACCCCTTTCGGGCCACGGCGGAGAAAGGGCAGGAGATCTTCCGCCGCATGGCCCGCCACCTCGCCGACTTCGTCCAGGAGGTGCGCACCTTCCCGGTGGAGATCACCCGGCGCGACTTTCCCGAGCGGGCGTGGAGCCCCTGACCGATCCCGTGGCCGTGGACCCCGTCGCCGGCCTGCGCGAGGAGCTGGTGGCGGTGGCGCACCGCGCCTACGCTATGGGCCTCGTCCCCGGCATCAGCGGCAACCTGAGCGTGCGCGTCCCCGGCACCGACCGCATCCTCATCAAGGCCACCGGGCTGGCCATGGGGGACATGACCGTCGAGGACGTCCTCCTGCTGGACCTGGAGGGCCACGTCCTGGAGGCCAGCGACCGCGCCCCCAGCAAGGAGCGCCACTTCCACCTGGCCATCTACCGCCGGCGACCCGACGTGGGGGCCATCGCCCACCTCCACCCGCCGCACACGGTGGCCTTCGCCGCCGTGCACGCCCTGCCGCCGCTCCTTACCGGAGCGGCGCGGGCGTTTCTGGGGGGCAAGCTGGCGCTCGTCCCGCCCGCGCCCTCGGGGTCGCAGGAGCTGGCCGACGCGGTGGGGCGTGCGTTCGCCGACCCGGCCATCACCGCGGCCATCCTGGCGGAGCACGGCACGGTGACGGTGGGCCCCACGCTGCGCAGCGCCTTCTACCTGGCCCAGTACCTGGAGGACGCCGCCCGCACCGCCCTCCTGGCGGACGCGGCGCGGCGGTGGGTGGTGGAGCGGTGAGCGCGCCGGTCGTGGCCGTCGTGGCCACGCTGGACACGAAGGGGGAGGAGGCCCGCTACCTGGCCGACCGCCTGCGGGTGCGCGGCCTGGTGCCGCGCCTGGTGGACGTGGGGCTGCGCCCCACGCCGCGCCACGACGGTGAGGTGGATGTCGTGCGCGCCGCCTCCGCGCGCCTGCCCGGGCGGCGGGACGAGGCCCTGGCGGTGGTGGGGCGCGAGGCGGCGCGCCTGCTGGCGGCCTGGCACGCGGCCGGGGACCTGGCAGGTGTCGTCGGGCTGGGCGGCAACCAGGGCACGACCGCGGGTGCCATGGCCATGCGCGACCTGCCCCTCGGCCTGCCCAAGCTCCTCGTCTCCACGGTGGCCTCGGGCAACCTGCGCCCTTACCTCGGCAGCAGCGACATCGCCGTGCTGCCGGCGGTGGCCGACCTGCTGGGCGGGCCGAACCGCCTGACCCGTCCGCTCCTCGAACGGGCGGCGGGGATGATGGCCGGCATGATCCTCCCTGCCCCGCCCGGCCGGCCGCCGCTGGAGGAGTGGGCCCCGGCGGTGGCGCTCACCGCGCTCGGCAACACCCAGCGCGCGGTGGAGCGGGCCATGGACTGGCTTCGCCGGCGCGGGTACGAGCCGGTGCCCTTCCACGCCTCCGGGTGCGGCGGGAGCGCCATGGAGACCCTCCTCGAGCGCGGGCTCTTCGCCGGTGTCCTCGACCTGACGACGCACGAGCTGCTCGGCGAGGTGTGGGCGGACGACATCTACGCGCCGCTCCGGCCGCGCCTGGTGGCCGCCGGCCGCACCGGTCTCCCCCAGGTCGTGGGACCCGGTGGGCTGGATTACTTCGTTTTCGGGCCTCCAGAGACGGTCCCGGCGCGCTGCCGCGGGCGCCCCACACACCGCCACAACCCGTACAACACCAACGTGCGGACCACGGGGGAGGAGCTGGCGCGCGTCGGCGGGCTGCTGGCGGAGCGGCTGAACGCGGCTCGCGGGCCCACAGCCTTCCTCTACCCGCTGCGGGGGTGGTCGGAAGTGGGGAGTCCGGGTGGGGCCCTGCACGATCCCGACGCCAACGAGCACCTGCGGCGGGCCGTCCGGGAGGCGTGCGGGGAGGACGTGCGGTACGTGGAGCTCGACGCCGACCTCAACGACCCGCGCTACGCCGACGCGGCCGTCGGGCTCCTCCTCGACTTCCTGGAGGGCCATCGGGTCGGCGGATCAGCGGCTGCCAGCTCGACGTGAGCGCGGGTGGGGGAGAGCGGGAGGGACGGGCGATGCAGGCGCGGACGGCTGACGTGGGGCGCATCCCCGAGACGATGACGGCCTGGGCCCTCGGAGGTCCCGGGGAACTGCAGCGGGTGACGAAGCCGGTCCCGCGGCCGGGGCCTGCGGAGGTGCTGGTCAAGGTGGCGGCTGTGGCGGTCTGCGCCACCGACCTGGAGATCCTCCACCACGGCCTCCCCGCCCTCATCGAGGGGGAGCTCCCCTTCCACAAGGGGCACGTGCTGGGGCACGAGTACGTGGGCACGGTGGCGGCGCTCGGGCCGGACGTCGACGAGTTCCGCGTGGGCGACCGGGTGGTCGTCGAGGTCCACGCCGGGTGCGGGCGGTGCGAGCGCTGCCGCCACGGCATGTACACGGCCTGCCTGAACTACTCCTTCCGCGGCCGCGGCCACCGCGCCAACGGCTTCACCACCGACGGCGGCTTCGCCGAGTACGCGGTGAACCGCGTGAACACCCTCTTCCGTCTGCCCGACCACCTCCCGTTCGACGAGGCGACGCTCATCGTCACCGCCGGGACGGCCCTGTACGGCCTGGACACGCTGGGCGGGCCGGTCGCCGGGGAGACGCTGCTGGTCACGGGGCCGGGGCCGATCGGGCTCATGGGCGTGGCCTGCGGGAAGGCGCTCGGGGCCGAGGTCATCCTCACCGGCACGCGGGAGAACCGCCTGCGGTTGGGACGGGAGCTCGGGGCGGACCACACGATCAACGTGCGCGAGGCCGACGTGGTGCAGGAGGTCCGGCGCCTCACCGACGGGCTGGGGGTGGATCTGGTGCTGGAGTGCGCGGGCGCCCCCAACGCTGTGAACGAGGCACTCTACGCCACGAAGCGGGGCGGGCGCATCTGCCTGGCCGCCTTCAGCCGCGATCCCGTCCCGGTGGACACCGCTCACCTGGTGCGGCACAACATCACCCTCTACGGGATCCGCGGGGAGGGGCGCGGCGCGGTCAGGCGGGGGCTGGCGCTCATGGCCCAGGGCAAGATCTCCGGACGCCCTTTCATCACCCACCGTTTCCCCCTCGACCAGCTGCCGCAGGCGCTGGAGACGGCGGCCCGGCGGCTGGACGACGCCATCAAGGTGGTCGTCACGGTCTAGACCCGCAGCGATGACCCGCCCCGCCACCATCGTCGACGTGGCCGCCCGCGCCGGGGTCTCGCCGGCCACGGTTTCCCGCGTGCTCAACGGGACGCCGCACCCGGTGCGGCCGGAGGTGCGGGCACGGGTGCTGCAGGCGGCGCGCGGGCTGGGCTACCTGCCCAACATGGTGGCGCGCAGCCTCCTCCGCCGGGCCACGAGCGCCGTGGGCCTGCTCGTCCCCGACGTGAGCAACCCGTACTACGCCGTCATCCTCCGCGGGATCGAGGACGCGGCCTGGCAGCGTGGGCTGGCCGTCATCCTGTGCAACACCGACCGTCGGCCGGAGCGGCAGCGCGCAGCCCTGCAGATGCTGGCGGAGCGGCGCGTGGACGGCCTGGTCGTAGCCGGCGGGGCCTTCGGTCCGGCCGACCTGACCGTGCTGGGGGGCCGGCTGCCGGTCGTGGCCATCGGGCGGCATCCGGCGCGGGTGCCGTCGGTGCGCGTGGACAACGTCGCGGCGGGCGCCCTGGCCACGCGCCACCTCCTGGCGCTGGGGCACCGGCGCATCGCCTGCCTGGTCGGCCCGGCGGGCTCGACCTCGGCACGCGACCGCCTCACCGGCTACCGCCGGGCGCTGCGCCACGCCGGCGTGCGCGTGGCGTCCCGCTACGTCGTGCCGGCCGACTTCACCCCGGCGGGCGGCCGCCGCGGGGTGGAGCGGCTGTGGGCACAGGGGCCGCCACCGACGGCCCTCGTGGCCCCCAACGACCAGGCGGCAGTGGGCGCCATCCGCGCGCTGTACGAACGCGGCGTGGGCGTCCCGGGGGACGTGTCGGTCGTGGGGTTCGACGACACCCCGCTGGCCGCGGTGACCGTGCCGGCCCTCACCTCGGTGCACATCCCGATGGACGAGCTGGGGCGGCGCGCCCTGGAGTTGCTGCTGCAGCTGCGAGATGGTGGCGCGGGCCGCGGTGTGGTGCTGCGTCCGCGCCTGATCGTCCGGGAGAGTACCGCGCCTCCGTCGCGGGCCATGGCGACGCGCGGGGCGGGGTCAGGATGAGCGGTGTGGAGAGGGGGGAGCGCATGAGGCACGGCAGGTGGCGGTATGCTGAGGTGAGCGGGGGCGCACGCTCGCGGGGCTGGGGCGGCCCGGTGCTCCCCGCCGTCCTGACGCTCCTGCTTGCGGTCGTCGGGCCGGCGGCGGCGCAGGTCCGCCTCACCATCCTGGGCGGCGTGGTGGGCGGCGCCGGGTACCAGCAGGCGGTCGGCCTCCACCAGGTGATCCTCGACCACCTGCGCGGGGTGGCCGTGCCAACGGTGCAGGGGACCCCGGGATACGGCGCCAACGCGCAACGCCTGGCCCAGGGGCTGGGCGACATCGCCGTGGTGGTGACGGTGGACGGCTTCCAGGTGCTGGAGCGCCGGCCACCGTACACCGACGCGCGGAAGTTCCCGCTGCAGATGTACCCGACCAATCCGCCGCTCTACGTCCACTTCATCGCCAAGCAGGCCAGCGGCATCCGTGGCTTCGCCGACCTGAACGGGAAACGTATCAACGTGCTCACCCGCGGCTCCCTGGCCGAGGCGGTGGGGACGCGGCTGCTCGAGGTCCTGCGCATCCGTCCCTCCCGCCTCTACCACTTCCCGCACAGCGAGGCCGCGGCGGGGCTGCAGAGCGGAGACATCGACGCCGTCGTGGCCGGCGGGATTGCGCCGCCCTACGGCGAGGTGGGACTGCGCGAGCCGTTGCGCGTGCTGTCCCTCACCGACGAGGAGGTGGCGCTGGTGCGGGAGCGTCTGCCGCAGGTCCCGGTGGCGGAGGCCGACTTCAGCGAGGCCTACCGGGGCGCCGGCCGGGCGCGGGTGCTGGCCCCCTGGGCGGTGATGGCGGCGCGGCATGACCTGGAGGCCGACCTGGTCTACCGCATCACCAAGGCGGTCTTCGACAACTTCGCCACGGTGGTGAGCATCTACAAGCCGGCCGAGGGCCTCACGCCGCGCACGGTGCTGGAGACCGGCTACCCGCTCCACCCCGGCGCGCTGCGCTACTACCGCGAGGTGGGGGTGCGCGTCCCGGCCTCCATGCAGCCGCCGGCCGGCCTGCCGCGGTAGGGGGCTGGTGATGGTCACCCACGGGCGCGGGGCACCGGTGCGGGCCCGCGCGCCACTGCCCGGGCGTGGGCCGTCGTGAGGGCGGGCCGATGATGTCCCGTCTCCTCGCCCTCGCCTGCCGGGGGACGGCGCTCGCCTTTGCCCTGGTCTTCCTGGCCGCCGCCTGGCGGGGCGGGATGGACCTCTTCGTCCAGCGCGGGCTCTTCCTGCTCTTCGCCCTCCTGCTGGTCTTCCTCGGGCCCATGGCGCGGGCGGGGCGGCTGCGCCCCGCGGAGACGGTACTGGCGCTGCTCGCGGTCGTGGGGACGGGCTACGTCATCCTGGCCCACGAACGGATCGCCTACCAGGCCGGGATCGCCACGCGCGGGCAGCTTGTGCTGGCGGCCCTGCTCGTGCTGGTGGTGCTCGAGGCCACCCGGCGGCTCATCGGCTGGGTCCTGCCAGCCCTCGTCCTCCTCATGGTGGCCTATGCCCTCTTCGGGCGGGCCATCCCCGGCAACTGGGGGCACGCCGGCTTCAGCCTGGCCAACGTGCTGGGCTACCTCTACCTGACGCCCGACGGGCTGTGGAGCCTGCCGCTGGGCGTGGCGGCCACCTATATCATCACCTTCGTGGTGCTGGGGGAGTTCGTCGCCCGGGCGGGGATCGCCGACCTGCTGAGCACGCTGGCGATGCGGGTGGCTGGCCGTGTGCGCGGGGGCCCGGCGCAGGTCTCGGTGCTCGGCAGCCTGGGCTTCGGGATGGTCTCCGGCTCGGCGCCGGCCAACGTGGCCATTGACGGCGCCGTCACCATCCCGCTGATGAAGCGCTACGGCTTCCCCCCGCCGCTAGCTGCCGGTATCGAGCTGGCCTCCTCGGCCGGCGGCCAGCTCATGCCGCCGGTGATGGGGGCCGCAGCCTTCCTCATCGTCGAGCTGCTGCGGGTGCGCTACGTTGACGTGGCCTCGGCGGCCCTCCTCCCCGCTCTGCTCTACTACCTGGGGGTCGGCGCTTCCGTCTACTTCGTGGCCGGGGCGCTCGGGCTGCGTGGCCTGAGCCGGTCGGAACTCGACCAGGGCTTCCTGCCCGTGCGCCAGGCCCTGGCCCGCCGCGGTCACCTGCTGCTGCCGCTCGTCGTGCTGGTCTACCTGGTGTTGACGGGGTGGTACGCGCCCCGGGCGGCGGCGGTGGCCGTGGTGGTGACCGCGCTGGTCGCCGCCCTCCACCCGGCCACACGCCTGGGACTGCGGGGCCTCGCCGGTGCGCTGGCGGACGGCGGCGTGCGCACGCTGGAGGCGGCGATGGGTACCGCCGCCTCGGCGCTGATCTTCTCCATGATTGTCTTCACCGGCATCGGCGTGAAGTTCTCGACGCTGGCGGTCCAGGCCGCCGGTGGCAACGTCCTCGTCCTGCTTGCCCTGGTCGTCCTGGCCACGCTGCTGCTGGGCCTCGCCTTGCCTACCACCGCCTCCTACCTCATCGCCGCCGCCACGGTCGCGCCCGCGCTGGAGCAGGTGGGGATCCCGCCGCTGGCGGCGCACCTCTTCATCTTCTACTACTCGGTGCTGGCCACCATCACGCCGCCGGAGGGGATGGCGCTCTTCACCGCCTCGGCCATCGCCGGCTCCAACTGGATGGAGACGGGGCTCGCCGGGATGAAGATGACGCTCTCCGGCTACCTGGTGCCGTTTGGCTTCGTCGTCATCCCCACCCTGCTGCTGCGCGGCGATCCCCTGGACATCCTGCTGCACGTCACCACGGCGGCGGTGGGGGTGGTCTTCCTCTCGGCCGGGGCCATGGGTTTCCTCCTGCGCCCCCTCCGGCCACTGGAGCGCCTGGTCCTGGTGGCGGGGGCCGCACTGCTCTTCCATCCCTCCTGGGCGGCCTCGCTCGGGGGGCTGGCGCTGTGCGGGCTGCTGACGGCGCGGCAGGCCGCCGCCCGCACGGCTGCCCGTCCTGCACCTGAACCGGAGACGTCCTCCTCCTGATGGCTGCCTGGTCCCAGGCCCCCTGCCGCAGGAAAGAAGAGAGCAGCCCTTCTGTCCCCCCGCTCGGCGTGACAACGACATATCTCCGTTGTGACGGTCGGCTCACGGGACCCCCGGCCCATGGGGTGGCCGAGTTGGGTCGGTGGATGGCCGGAAGGGGCAGGTGGTAGAGTAGGCGGGGACCGCGGCCGGGGCACGTCAGCGAACCGCAGGTCTCTAGCTGGCTGGCGCGCGGAGGGACCGTGGAGATCATCGTCGCCAGACACATGGGCTTCTGCGGCGGGGTCCGGCGGGCCGTGGAGATGGCCCGCTCGACCGCCGAGCAGAGCGCCGGCCCCGTCTTCACCTGGGGTCCCCTCATCCACAACCCGCAGGTGGTGGGCCGCCTCGAGGAAGCCGGCGTGCGTGTGGCCGAGCACCTGGACGAACTGGACGGCGAGGCCTTCGTCGTCTCCGCCTACGGGGTGGAGCACGCCGTCCTCGACCAGGCCCGCGCCCGCGGGATGCGCATCGTGGACGCCACCTGCCCGGTGGTCATCCGGGCCCACGAGCTGGCCTTCAAGCTGGCCGAGGAGGGCTACACCCTCATCGTCGTGGGCGACCACGGCCACCCGGAGATGGTCACGCTCAAGGAGGTCCTGGGGGACCGCGTCACCATCGTCCACACGCTGGAGGAAGCCCGACAGGTGAAGGTGCGCGGGCGGGTGGGGGTGCTCTCCCAGACGACGCAGTCGCTGGAGAACTTCAAGCAGATCGTGGCCGACCTGGCAGTGCGGGTGAAGGAGCTGAAGGTCCTCAACACCCTCTGTCCGGCCATCACGGTGCGCCAGGAGGAGGCCGAGCGGCTGGTGGAGGAGGTCCAGGCCCTGGTCGTCGTGGGCGGCCACGGCAGCAGCAACACCACGCGCCTGGCGGAGATCGGCCGCGCCCGCGGGCTGCCCACCTACCACATCGAGGTCCCCGACGAGCTCGACCCCGCGTGGTTCCAGGGGGTGGAGAAGGTGGCCGTGATGTCGGGGGCCTCCACCCCGGACTGGATCATCGCGCAGGTCCTCCACCGCCTCGAGGAGATCAGCCGGGGCGCGCCCCCATCACCCGCTCCCTCCGCCACCTGACCCGGAGTCGCCGTGGCGCGCCCCGTCGTGGCCATCGTCGGGCGGCCCAACGTGGGCAAGTCCGCGCTCTTCAACCGCCTGATCGGCCGCCGCCAGGCCATCGTCGAGGAGACGCCGGGACTCACCCGCGACCGGCTCTACGCCCCCGTGGAGTGGAGCGGCCGCTCCTTCCTCCTCGTGGACACCGGGGGGTTGCGCGCCGGCGAGGAGCGGGGCGCCGTCGACGCCGTCGCGCGGGCGGTGCGGGAGCAGACGCTGCGGGCGGTCGAGGAGGCGGCCGTGCTCCTCTTCGTCGTGGACGCGCAGAGCGGATTGCTCCCGGAGGACGCCGAGGTGGCGCACCTCCTGCGCCAGGCCCGCAAGCCGGTGCTGCTCGTGGCCAACAAGGTTGACGGCCCGGAGCAGGAGGCGGCGGTCCACGAGTTCCATGCGCTCGGGCTGGGCGCGCCACTGCCCGTCTCGGCGCTGCACGGGCGCGGGGCCGGGGACCTCCTCGACGAGGTGGTGGCGCTGCTGCCGCCGACCGACGAGGCCGAGGAGGCGGCAGCCCCCACCCGCGTGGCCGTCGTGGGACGGCCCAACGTCGGCAAGTCCTCCCTGGTGAACGCGGTGCTGGGGGAGGAGCGCGTCGTGGTGGCTCCCGAGCCCGGCACGACGCGCGACGCGGTGGACACTGTCGTGCAGATCGGGGGCGCGCCGTACGTCCTCGTCGACACGGCCGGGCTGCGCCGCCCGGCCCGGGTGGGGGCGCCGGTGGAGCGGTACAGCGTCAGCCGCACCCGCCGGGCGCTCGAGCGGGCGGACGTGGCCGTGCTGGTGGTGGATGCGGCCGAGGGGGTGACCGACCAGGACCAGCGCATCGCCCGACAGATCGCCGCATCGGAGCGCGGCCTCGTGGTGGTGCTGAACAAGTGGGACCTGGTCGCCGGCAACCGGGAGCGCGCCGCGGAGGTGCGGTGCGCGGCGGCGCACGCCCTGCGCTTCGTCGCCTATGCGCCGCAGGTGCCGGTCTCCGCCACCGCCCGCACGGGCCTGGACGCCCTCCTGGAGGCCCTCGGGCGCGTCGCCGAGGCCTACGCCACGCGCGTCCCCACGGGGCCGCTCAACCGGGTGATCGAAGCGGCCGAGGCCGCCGCCCCGCCGCCGGCCGACCACCGCGGGCGGCGCGCCAAGATCCTCTATGCCACGCAGCCCCACGCCAGGCCGCCCACGGTCGTCCTCTTCGTGAACGACCCGACGCTCCTCCCCGAGAGCTACCTGCAGTACCTCGAGCGTGCCGTGCGGGACAGCTTCCCCTTCCCGGGAGCGCCCATCCGCTTCGAGCTGCGCGCCCGCACCCGCAAGCCCGCCCCGGCCTGATGCGGGCCGCCCTGCTGGCCGTGGGCGTCCTGGCGGCCCTGCGCCTGGTCGCCGCCGGGACGGTGCCGCTCATCGACGACGAAGCCTACTACTGGCTGTGGGCCCAGCGGCTCGACTGGAGCTACCTCGACCACCCGCCCATGATCGCCTACCTCATCGCCGCGGGGACGGCCCTGGCCGACGGGCCGGTGTGGGTCCGCCTCCCGGCGCTGGTCCTGGGGTTCCTCACCACGTACGCGCTCTTCCTGCTGGGGCGGGACCTCTTCGGCCCGCGCGCCGGGGTGTTCGCCGCGCTGCTCTTCCAGCTCACCCCGGTGCTGGCCGGGGCGGGGCTCCTGGCCACGCCCGACGCGCCACTCTTCCTGGCCTGGGTGGTGGCCATGCGGGCGCTATGGCGGATCTTCGGCGGACCGGCCCCGGCGCCCGTCGGAGCGTGGCTGGCCGCGGGCCTGGCGACAGGGCTGGGCGTCCTCAGCAAGTTCGCCATCGTCCTGCTGCCGCTGGGCGCGGTGGTGGTGGCGGCGGGCCGGTGGCGGGTGGTGCGGGGCCCGGGACCCTGGCTGGGCGCGGCCGTTGCGGCCGCGGGCGCTCTGCCCGTGCTCTGGTGGAACCTGACCCACCGGTGGGCCGCAGTGCGGTTCGTCCTCTTCGAGCGCGTCCCGGGCACGGCGACGGGGTGGCTCGGCGTCGTCCAGTTGCTCACGCAGCAGTTCGCCTTCGCCCTGCTGCTCGTCCCGGCGTTTGCCTGGGCGCTGGCGGCGGCCTGGCGCCGGCGGCGGGACGCGCGCTTCGCCTTCCTCTTCTGGACGGCGCTGCCGGCGGTGGCGATGCCGGCGGCCGCCGCCTGGGTGAGCGGGGCGCCCCACGGCAACTGGCTGGGGCCGGCCTACCTGGGGCTGGCGGTGGTGCTGGGGGCGCTGTGGACCCGGACGACGGCCGCGCTCGCGGCGCTCAGCGGGGCGATCCTTGCCTACGGCTTCGCGGTGGCCGTCGTGCCCGCCCTGCCGCCGCTGCCCGGGGCGGAGGACCTGTACGGCTGGCCCCAGGCGGCGGCGAGGGTGCAGGCCGAGCTGGCCGCCCTCCCGCCGGGGGCCGTCATCGCCGCCGACCGCTACCAGGTGGCCGCCCAGCTGGCCTACTACACGCGGTGGCAGGTGCCGGTCACGCTCCTGCCCGAACCCAACCCGGCCTCCATCTGGACGCCGCCGGCCGCGCTGGCCGGGCGCGACGCGGTGGCGGTGGTGGACGCCCGCTGGACGCCGCACGTGGCCTGGGAGCGCCACGCCGGGCACGTGGAGGAGGCCCCACCCGAGGTGGTCCACTTCCACGGGCGCCCGCTGCGCACGTTCCGCATCTTCCGGCTCCGGACGCTCCTGGCCGCCCCGGGCCCGGCGTCCGATCCCGCTCCGCGCCGGACGGGCGCGCTGTCGGCCCCGGGCGGGGGAAAATGAGAGGGACGACACCCTGCAGCCGGTGTGGTGTCGGGAGAGGATGTGAGGGTCATGGTCTGGCAACTGGTCTTCCTGCTCGTGCTGGCCGCCGGGCTCGCCGTGGTCATGCTGCAGAACCCGGCGGTGCTGCAGCAGGCGGTGACGCTGACCCTGGCGGGGACGGCGCTGAGCGTGCGCCTGCGCGACCTGCTGCTCGTGGCGGCGGGGGGATGGGTGCTGATGCTGCTCGGCGGGCTCTTCGACATGCTGAGCTACCAGGCAGAGCGCGCGCGGCTCCAGCGCCTGGTGGCCGACCGCGACCGGGAGCTCGCCGCGGTGAAGGCGGAGGTGTACGACCGCGACCGCGGGTTGACCACGGACCTCCGGACGCGCCTGGACACGGTCGACCAGGAGCTGCGGCTGCTGCGGGCGCGCGTCGAGGATGTGCTGCGCATGACCGAGCTGCAGCAGGAGCTGACGCCGCCGGTCCGCCCCGAGGGTCGCCGCTAGCGCTCGCGCCTGCCTCCGCCACCGCAGCGCCCGAGCCCTGAGGCAGGAGCGCAGCGGCCCGGGCCCTGGCAGGAGCAGGCCCGCCCCCGCACAACTCCATGCCTATGCGGGCCCGGGCGGTCTGGTTCCGCGAGCCGCGTGCCGTCGAGATCCGCGAGGAAGACCTCCCGCCCCCCGGCGCGGGCGAGGTCCTCGTCCAGACCGTCTGCTCGGCCGTCAGCCACGGCACCGAGATGCTCGTCTACCGCGGCGAGGTCGACCCGCGCCTGCCGCTCGACCTGCCGGCCCTGCGCGGCGGGTTCGCCTTCCCGATCAAGTACGGCTACGCCTGCGTGGGGCGCGTCGCCGTCACCGGCCCGGGAGTGACCGGGCTCGGGCCCGGCGACCTGGTCTTCGCTCACCACCCGCACCAGACCGCGTTCACCCTGCCCGCCGGACAGGCCGTCCCGCTGCCGCCGGGCTGTCCCCCGGAGCAGGCGGTGCTGCTGGCCAACCTGGAGACGGCGCTCACCGCCATGCTCGACGCGACTCCGCGCGTCGGGGAGTGCGCGGTCGTCCTGGGGCAGGGGACGGTCGGCCTGCTGGTCGCCCAACTCCTCCGGCGGATCCCGGGCGTGGCGGTGGTGGCGGTCGAGCCGCTGGCGCGGCGCCGCGCGGTGAGCCGCACCGTGGGCATCCCCACCGTCCTCAACCCGGCCCAGAACGACGTGGCGGCTGTGGTCCGGACGCTGACCGGCGGACGCGGGGCCGACCTGGTGGTGGAGGCGAGCGGCGCCCCGGCCGCGCTGCAGAGCGCGCTGGAGCTGGCCGGTCTCGAGGGACGGGTGGTGGTGCTGAGCTGGTACGGGCAGAAGCCGGTGACCCTCGACCTGGGCGGGGCGTTCCACCGGCGGCGGCTGCGGCTCGTCGCCTCCCAGGTCGGGCACCTGCCTGCGGAGGTCTCGGCGCGGTGGGATCGCGCCCGCCGCCTGCAGGTGGCGCGCGCGCTCTTGGGCGAAGGCGACCTGCGCCTCGCCCCGCTCATCACGCACCGCATCCCGTTCGACCGGGCGGCGGAGGCCTACGCCCTGGTGGACCGGCATCCGGAGGAGACGGTCCAGGTCGTCCTCACCTACGATGGAGGGGCGACCGGCGCCGACGGGCCGGCGACGGGCAACGGCGGATGAGGGGTGCACGGTGATGTTCGAGGTGGGGGTGCGCGCCCGGTTCGAGGCCGCCCACCGGCTGCGCGGTGACTTCGGCCCGGCCACGCGGCTGCACGGGCACACCTACGTGGTCGAGGCGGTCGTGCGCGGGCCGGCGCTGAGCGAGGGCGGGACCCTCATCGACGTCGGCACCCTGCGCGGGCTCCTGAACGCTGCCGTGGGGGAGTTCCACTACCGGGACCTCGACGAGGTCGCCGCCTTCCAGGGCCAGAACACCACGGCCGAGGTGGTGGCCCGGCGCATCTTTGCCGTCCTCCAGGCCGGACTGGCCAGCGTGCGCGGTGTGGACCGGCTGCGGGTGACGGTGTGGGAGTCTCCGGACGTCTTTGCCGCCTACGAGGCGGCGATCCGCTCCAATGAGGGGTGACGCGATCCGCTCGGGTGGCGGACGACGCGGTCCGGTCGAATGAAGGATGACGCGGTCGCCCTCTGGACCTCCGCGGACCTGAGCACCACCACCGGCGGCAACCTGTACCTGCGTCACCTGATCCAGGCGTTGGAGGAGGCGGGCGTCCCGGTGCGGTTGACGGCGGCGCCCCCGGCCGGTGCCCTGCCGCGGATGCTCCTGGTGGACAGCCTGGTGCTGGACCGTGCGGCGGCGTGGGTGGCGGCGAGGAGGGGCGACGCCACAGAGCCGCCGGCGCGGGTGGTGGCCCTGATGCTCTTCCAGCCCAGCGCCGCCGACCCCGAGCGCGCGGCGCTGTGGCGCCGCGCCGAGGCGGCTGTGCTGCCCAGGGCCGACCTGGTCATCGCCGTCGGCGCCAGCGAGGGCCGCGCACTGCTCGACCTGGTCGCCTCACCCGACCGCCTCAGGGTGATCCCCCCGGGGAAGGACGCTCCCGGCGTGCACGCCGCTGCGCCCCGACGTGAGCGCCGCGGTCCCCTGCGGCTGCTGTGCGTGGCCAACTGGTCCCCGGTGAAGCGCATCCACCTCCTGCTCGAGGCGCTGGCCCGCCTCCCGAACGTCGTGACGCTGGACCTCGTCGGGGCCGTGCTCGACCCGGACTACGCCGCGCGCCTCCGTGCGGCCATCGTGGCGCTGGGCGTGGCGCGGCGCGTTCACGTCCACGGCCCTCTCGCCGGGAGCGACCTGGCCCGCCGCTACGCAGCCGCGGACGTCTTCGTGTTGCCCTCGGCCTACGAGTCCTACGGTGTCGCGGTGGCGGAGGCGCTCGCCTTCGGCCTGCCGGTGGTGGGCTGCGACGTCCCGGGGCTGCGCGACCTGGTCGGCCAGGGGCGCGGCGGGATCCTGGTCCCCCCGGACGACGTGACCGCGCTCACGGCGGCGCTGGAGCGGGTGACCCGCGACTCCGACCTGCGCGCGCGGCTCTCACACGAGGCGGCCGCCCGGGGGGCGGCGCTGCCGACGTGGGCACAGACGCGCCGGGCCCTGCGGGAGGCGCTCTTGCCGCTGCTGCGCGGCGAGGCCCACCGCCCGGTGTGCTAGCCGAGGACGGCCGTGCTAGACTGGGTGTGTCCGCACGGCGTCGGGCCGTGGCGCAGCCTGGTAGCGCGCTTGAATGGGGTTCAAGAGGTCCCGGGTTCAAATCCCGGCGGCCCGACCACCTCGAAACCCGCTGTCCTGCCTGATTCCAGCACCGGATGTGAAGAGCACCAGCGAGCCATCCGGGGACTGAGCCGGCCGGGTACCTGATCTGACCGCGCCGGGCTGGCGATACCGAACAAAACTGGGTCCGGGCAAAGTTCATCCGACGTAGGTCGGATGAACGACGAACATCGCACGGAACAGCATGACGGGATGGCTTCGGCCACCCCCCGGGCAGGGGATGGCCCGTGCGTTTGTCTAGCCCCACAGAAGCCTACAGGGGAGAACCGCTGGGCATAGTCCCAGGAGGAGTCGACCCAACAGGCCCGGAGCGTCGAACGACCGGGCGGGATGACCGTGGCGGGTCTTCGCCTCCCGGCCGGGGAGACCCGTATCTATGCCCCAGCGGTTGCGAAATCGGTTTCTCACTCTCCGCCTGACTCTCTTCCTCCTCGTGCTCCTGGCGGTCGTGCCTGCGCTGGTGCTGGCCCTCTACGCCGACCTGGAGCAGCGCCGCCTCACGGTCGCCGCCGCCGAGCAGGAGACTCTCCACCTCATGCGCCTAGCCACGGCTCACCAGGAACAGCTCCTGGAGGGCGTGCGGAACTTACTGCTGGTGGTGGCCAACCTCCCCGAGGTCCAGCAGGGTGACGGTGCCGGCTGCTCGCGCGTGCTCGCCGGCGTGCTGCGGGCTCAGCCGCTCTACCTGAACCTGGGGGTGGCCCGGGCCGACGGGTCGGTCTTCTGCAGCGCGCTACCCGGCTTTGCCGGCGTGCGGATCGCCGACCGCCTCTACTTCCAGACGGCCATGGCCACCCGGGCCTTTGCCGTCGGGGAGTACCAGGTGGGACGGATCACGGGCCAGCCGTCGCTCAACTTCGGTACCCCGGTGCTCGGCCCGTCGGGCGAGGTGCTGGGGGTGGCCTTCGGTGCGGTGGCCCTGAGGCAACTCGGCCGGTCCATCGCCGCGGTCGGTCTGCCGGCACAGACCACCCTCACGGTCCTCGATCGAGCTGGAGTGGTCCTGGCCTCTTGGCCTCCCGACGGGCTCCGGGTGGGTCAGCGTCTCCCCGACGGGGTGCTGCGGAGGGCCCTGGTGGAGCGCGGCGAGGGGACGGTCCGTGTGTCGGCTGCAGACGGGACCACATACCTCTATGCCTTCACCCAGCCGGGGATCGTCACCGGCCGCCTCTACCTGCTCCTCGGTCGCCCGGCCACACCCACCGCCGCCGTGACCCGCATTATGCTCCAGCACCTGGCCGGGCTGATCCTGGTAGCCGCCTTGGGCTTGGCGGCAGCCTGGGTGGCCGGTGACCGCCTGGTGGTGCGCCGTGTGGGGGCGCTGGTAGCGGCGGCCCGGCGGCTCAGTGCCGGGGACCTGAGCGCGCGCGCCGGCGCACAGGGCCGCGGAAAGCTGGCCGAGCTCGCCCGCGCCTTCGACGAGATGGCCGCCGCTCTGGAGCGGCGGCAGGCCGAGGCGATGCAGGCGGCGGCGGCCCTGGCCGAGCGCGAGCGGGAGCTGCGCCTGATCACCGACTCCATCCGCGACGGCCTGCTGACCGTGGACGAAGAGCACCGCATCCTCTTCGCCAACCCCGCCGCCGGGGAGATCTTCGGCTACGCGCCTCAGGAGCTTGTCGGCCGGCCCCTCACCGACCTCATGCCGGAGCGCCTGCGCGAGGCGCACCGCGCCGGGTTCGCCCGGTACGTGCAGACCGGTGAGCGGCGGCTGGCGTGGAGCGGCATCGAGCTGCCCGGCCTGCGCCGGGACGGCCGCGAGGTGGTCCTGGAGATCTCCCTCAGCGAGTCGCAGGCCGCAGGCCGGCGCCTCTTCACCGGCGTGGTGCGCGACATCACCGCGCGCCGTCAGGCCGAGGAGGAGCGCCGCCGGGCCGAGGAGGCCCGCCGGGTGGCTGAGGAGGGGCAGCGGGTGGCCGAGCAGGCCAACCAGGCCAAGAGCGAGTTCCTCTCCCGCATGAGCCACGAGCTGCGCACCCCGCTCAACGCCATCCTGGGGTTCGCGCAGCTGCTGGAGATGGACAACCTCTCCCCGGAGCAGCGGGAGAGCGTGGCCGACATCCTGAAGGCCGG
>JAVHLY010000021.1:0-12574 GCA_031081585.1 Armatimonadota bacterium | reverse complement strand
CGGCTGGTGGAGGCGATGGGCGGGACGCTGGGCGTGGAGAGCACGGTGGGGCAGGGCAGTACCTTCTGGGTGGAACTGCCGGAGGCGGAGGAACCAGCCCTGGAACCGTCTGCTGTCGGAGCCGCCCGCCCCGCGGGCGCCCGGCGCGCCCGCATCGTCTACATCGAGGACAACCTCTCCAACCTGAAACTCCTCCAGCGCGTCCTGGCCCATCGGCCCGAGGTGGAGCTGCTGCCGGCGATCCAGGGGCGGCTGGGCCTCGACCTCATCCGCGAGCACCGTCCCGACCTGGTGCTGCTCGACCTGCACCTGCCGGACATGCCCGGGGACGAGGTCCTGCGCCGCCTGCAGGCTCAGCCCCAGACCCGGGAGATCCCCGTGGTGGTGATCAGCGCCGACGCCACCCCCCACCAGATCGAGCGGCTGCGCGCCATGGGCGCGCAGGAGTACCTGACCAAACCGCTGGACGTCCGCCGCCTGCTGGAGCTCCTCGACCGGGCACTGGAACGGCGCGAGGGCCGCCATGTCGGCCTCCCTTCCTGACGGCGCCCGCATCCTCATCGTCGACGACCAGGAGGCCAACGTCCGGCTGCTCGAGGCGATCCTGCGCCGCGGGGCGCCGGCCACGGAAGTCCGCAGCACGACCGACGCGCGCGAGGCCTCCGGCCTCTTCACCGCGTTCCAGCCGGACTTGGTGCTGCTCGACCTGCACATGCCCCACGTGGACGGCCTCACGCTGCTGGGGCAGCTCCTGGAGTCCGTCCCTCCCGAGACCTACCTGCCGGTGCTGGTCCTCACCGCCGACGTCACCGCCGAGGCCAAGCGCCAGGCCCTCGGCCGGGGCGCGCGGGACTTCCTCACCAAGCCTTTCGACCCGACCGAGGTGCTGCTGCGCATCCGCAACCTCCTGGAGACCCGCACCCTCCACGAGCGGTTGCGCGAGCACAACCGCACGCTGGAGGCGCGGGTGTGGGAGCGCACCCGGGAGCTGGACGAAGCGCGGCTGGAGGCGCTCGAGGTGCTGGCCCGCGCGGCCGAATTCCGGGACGACGACACCGGGGAGCACACCCAGCGCGTGGGCGTGCTGGCCGGGCGGATCGGCGAGGCCCTTGGCCTGGGGGCCGCCACCGTGGAGCTGCTCGTGCGCGCCGCGCCCCTGCACGACGTGGGGAAGATCGGCATCCCCGACCAGGTCCTGCTCAAACCCGGCTCCCTCACGCCGGACGAGTGGACCCAGATGCGGCGGCACACCACCATCGGGGCGGCCATCCTGGCCGGCCACCGCTCGCCGCTGCTCCAGCTGGCCGCCGAGATCGCCCGCTCCCACCATGAACGGTGGGACGGCCGGGGCTACCCCGACGGCCTGGCCGGCGAGGCCATCCCGCTGGCGGCGCGGATTGTGGCCGTGGCCGACGCCTTCGACGCGATGACGCACGACCGGCCCTACCGCCCGGCCCGCACCGAGGAGGAGACGTGGGCCATTCTCGAGGCCGGGGCGGGGACGCAGTGGGAGGCGCGCATCGTGCGTGCCCTGGCCGAGGCGATGGGCAGGCGCCGGCCCGCGTCTATGGGCGCGGCGGGCGGGGCAGGGAGGGAGTGATGGTGCGGCAGACGGTGGGCCTGCGCCCGGCCCTCGTCCTGTGGGCGCTCTACACGATCAGCGCCGGGGTCCTCCTGCTCCTCTCCTCGCCGCTGGCGCGGGCCGTCCTCCCCCTGTACGTCCCCCACCCGGTCTTCCTCTCGGCCTGGGGGACGAGCCTGGTCGTCGTGGGTGTGGCCGCGCTGGCCACGGCCTGGCGCCTGGAGGGGCTGCGCACGCTGGCCTGGGTCTTCGCCGTGTGGGCCATCGCCCTGGCCGGATACATCCTGGACGGGTGGCTGGAAGGCGTCCTGGACGCCCGGACCGCCGTCGTTCCCATTATCGTGAACCTGCTCTTCGGCGCCTGGATCTGGTCGGTGCGTGAGCACTGACCGGCGGCTGACCCCTCAGCGCTGGCCCGGCCGTCCGCGCCGGCGGGTGACGGCGCGGGCAGTGCCCCGCTCCCGGTTCCGCCCGTGGTGTGGCCGCCTCCGTCCCCGCCGCCGGTGGCGAGGGAGCGCGGGCCGGGCTGCTCCAGGAGGCGAAGGAAGACCTCGACGACCCGCGGGTCGAAGGCCTTGCCGCTCTGCTCCCTGAGGTAGGCGATCACCCGGTCCTCCGGCCAGGCCGGCCGGTAGGGGCGGTCGGAGCGCAGCGCGTCCCAGACGTCCACCACGGCGAAGATGCGCGCGGCGAGCGGAATCGCTTCACCGCGCAGGCCCTGGGGGTAGCCGCTGCCGTCCCACCGCTCGTGGTGGGCGTAGGGGATGTCCAGCGCCGGTCGCAGGTAGGGGATGGGGAAGAGGAGCTGGTGGGCGTAGAGGGGGTGGCGGCGCACCACCGCCCACTCCTCCTCGGTCAGCGGGCCCGGCTTGCGCAGGATGGTGTCGGGGATGCCGATCTTCCCGATGTCGTGGAGGAGCGCGCCGCGCCGGATGTGGACCAGCTGCGGCTCGTCGATCCCCATGGCCCGGGCCAGGCGCACCGTCATCTCCGTGACCCGCTGGGTGTGCCCGTGGGTCTCCTGGTCGCGAAGGTCCAGGGCCTGGACCCAGCCTTCCAGCGTGGCCTCGTATGCCTCCTGGAGGTCGCGGTGCGACCGCTGCAGCGCGTCGAAGAGCCGAGCGTTGTCGATGGCGATGGCGGCCTGGTCTCCGAGAGCCTGCAGCAGGGCCCGCCACTCTTCGTCGGTGACGAGCGGCGTGCGCCGGAAGACCTCGAGCACGCCCTGCACCACCCCCTTGGCCACGAGCGGCACCGCCGCATACCCGACCAGCCCCTCCACGGCGGCGATGGGGTGCACCGGCGCGTCGGGGTGGCCGAGGTCGTCGACGAAGACCGCCCGGTGGTTGGCGGCCACGGTGCCCACCAGCCCTTCCCCGAGCCCGATGGGGGCCACGAGGTGGTCCGGCCGGAGCCCCCGCCTCGCGGCGTACTCCAGCACCTGCCGTTCGGGGTGGTAGAGGAGGATGGCGGCGGCGTCCACGCGCAGCTGCGCCACGGCCTGTGAGAGCACGACGTCCAGGGTGACGTCCAGGTCGACGCTGCTGCCGATGGCCAGGCCCACCGCGTGGAGGGCCTGGAGGTGTTGCAGGCGCTGCTCCGCCTGGGCGAAGAGGCGGGCGTTCTCGAGCGCCGCGCCGGCCTGGTGGGCCAGGGCCTGGAAGAGGCCCACCCGCTCATCGGTGAAGAACCCCGCCTGGTCGCTGTAGAGGAGCAGGACGCCGAACGGTCGCTCCCGGCTGAGCAGCGGGAAGGCCGCGGCCGCCCGAAACCCCTGCGCCAGCACCCGGTCCCGCCAGGCCCGCTCCGGCGGCTCCCGGGCCACGTCGTTGAACACCTGCGGGAAGCCCGTACGCAGGGCCTGGCCGGTCGGCCCCCGGCCCTCCGGGGACTCGTCCCAGCGGATCCGCAGGCGCGTGGGGTAGTCGTTGCTGATCGGATAGGAGGTGACGAGCCTGACGCTCCCGTCCGGCTCGGCGCGGCCGATCCAGGCCAGGCGCACGCCGAAGACCTCCACGCAGGTGCGGGTGATGCTGCGCGCCACCTCCTGGAGGTCGAGGCTGATCCCGAGCTTCTGCGCGCTGGCGTAGAGGGCGCTGAGGGTCTCGAGCTGTCGTACGTGGTCGGTGTAGAGGGTGGCGTTGGCGATCGCCTGCACCGCCAGATCACCCAGCGCCCGCAGCAGGGCCAGCTCCTCGAGGTGGAAGCGCCGCGGCATGCCGAGCGCGTAGACGGTGAGCAGGCCGACCAGGTGGCCGTCGCGGCGCAGGGGTGCCCCCACGATGGTGCGCACGCCCGCTTCGCGGTGCAGCGCCGTGTTGGGCAGGTCCTGGCGGTCCAGGGCCTCGGGAACAAGGAGCAGGTCCTGGTGGCTCTCCGCCACCAGCCGGTCGAGGACGGCGCGCGGTTGGGGCGCGGCCCGGGCGGCGTAGTCGTGGGGGAGCCCGTACGTGGCGGCGATGGCGATGCGGTCAGTGGCCTCGTCGTAGAGCGCGATGCTGGCCGCGGGCGCCCGAAGCGCCCGCGCGGTCTCCTCGACGACAGCGCGCAGGACGGTGGGCAGGTCCAGCTGGGCGTTGAGGCGCTGGGCCGTGTGGGCCAGCGCCTGAGCTTGCTCCGCCGCGGCGTGGGCCGCCTCCGCGGCCTGCTCGGCTTCGTCGGCCCGGCGCTGCAGCGCGCGAGCCATCTCGTCGACGGCCTGAGCGAGCACCGTGAGCTCACGTGGCCCCGCCACGCCGCCGGTGCGGGCGTCCAGGTCACCCGTGGTCAGGCGCCGCGTCACCCCGGCGATGCGCTCCACCGGCACGACGAGCACCCGGCGGGCCGTCCGCCACGCCGCGGTCAGGGTCAGGAGGGCGGCCGCCAGCAGCCCGAAGGCGGAGCGCACCAGGTGGCTGCGCAGTTCCGCCAGCAGAGCGTCGCGCGGAACCGTGACCGCCACGACAAGTTCGGTGTCGCCGGTCGGACCACGCAGGGCGCGATGACCCACGAAGACGCTCCGGCCGCCCTGGTCCTCGCCCTGGACGGTGACCTGGGGTCGTCCCTGCGCGACCGCCTGCAGGACGCCGGGGTCGGGGGCCCGACGGCCCATCCAGGCCCCCGGCTCCTGTGACCGCGCCAGCACGGTGTGCTGGCGGTCCAGGAGCGTGAGGACGCTTCCGGGCGGCAAGGGGACCCCGGCCGCCACCTCGTTCAGCCACCACAGGTCGACGAGGGCGAAGACCGCAGCCGGGGCGGTCCGCCTGCCCACCTGGGAGGAGCCGCCCGGGAGCGGGTAGGCGACCGTGATGACCGGGGGGCGCCCGGCCTGGGGCGCCTGATAGCGTCCGACGGCCAGGCCGTGGTGTGCGACGGCACGGCGAATGGCCTCCGCATCCACCGGGGCGCGTCCGTCACCGGAACGCGCAAGACAGCGGACGGGCCCGTCGAGCGCGGTCACGCCCAGGTTCACGTAGACGGCGGAAGCGGCCAGGCGCCGGGCGAGCAGGGTGGAGCACTCGCCGGCAGGCGCCCTGATCGTCTGTAGCTCCGCAGCCAGGTCGACCAGGAGCTGCCGCGTGGCATAGAGGACGTTGAGGACTTCCCCGGCGGCATGCTCGGTGAGGACCTGGACCTCCCGGTGGGCGTGACGGATCAGCTGGCGTTGCTGGTCGGCTGTCGCGAGGAGGAACAGGGCGGTCCCCGGGAGGAACGCCAGGGCGGTGACTGCGGCAATCCAGCTCCGCAGAGACGAAAAGGGCTTCTGGAGGATCATCCACGGGAGCATGCCCGGAGGGAGAAAACTCTAGACGGGCTAGACCTCTGAAAAGTCTGAAGACAGTACGGCCGGGAGGGCTCGCCGGGCGTTCCCATAGCTCTCCCGTGGAAGGACGCTCAGACCTCCAGCGGAGCCAGCACCCGGGAGACGGCCACCGCGGCGACGAGGAGCGCTGCGGCGAGACCGGCCAGCACCGCGCTGACTTCCTCGACCTGCCGCTCCCATCCCAGGCGACGTCCCAGCCGCTCGTAGAGCTCGAAGAGCCGCCGGCCGGTCGGGGCGTGGTGGTAGGTCCCGCCGCTGAGCTCGGCCACGGCGTGGAGCGTCTCCTCGTCCACGCCCCCCGGGCCACGCTTGGTCCCCACCCCGACCGTGTGGACTGTCACGCCGTGCCGCCTGGCGGCGTCGGCGGCCACCAGGGGGTCGCGCCCGGCATTGTTGAGCCCATCGGAGATGAGGATGATGACCCGCCGCCCCGGCTCGGCAGGCCGAGGCGGGGCGGCCAGGGGATCCGCTCCCCCGAGCAGCAGGCGCAACGCCTCGAGCACGCCCTCTCCCATCGCCGTCTCGCTCTCTGTGGCCAGCCGGTTCACGGCCGAGCGCAGGCGCCCCCGGTCGCGGGTCAACGGCACCACGGGCGCGGCGGTGGTGCTGAAGGCCACGAGCCCCACGCGGACGCGCGGGTGCACAGCCTGCAGGAAGGCGTGGGCGGCCGCCCTGGCCGCGTCCAGGTGCGAGGGGGCCAGGTCGGTGGCGTCCATGCTGCTGCTGACGTCCAGGACGAGGACCACGTTCAGGCGTGGGCTGCGGACCGGCACGGCGACGGTCGGCCGGGCGAGACCCAGTAGCAGGGCGACCAGCGTCAGGCTGAAGGCGGCCAGGGGCAGGTGACGGCGCCACGGGTGGGCGTGGCGGACGGCCACCCCGACCGCTGCCGTCCCCGGGAACCGGATGGTCGCTGCAGGGTGGCGGCTCCGCCACACCGCCAGGGCGAGCAGGGCCGGAACGACCAGCAGACCCCACAGGACGTCGGGGCGCAGGAACTGGAAGGATGTCGACACCTCACCATCACCTCGGGACCGGGACGCCTCCCCGTCCCGCGCCTCCCCCCGCGGGGTTCGCCTCTCTCTTACCCAGGGTGTCGCGCCCCCGTGTCGTCGGGGCCGGGACGCCTGCTTCAACCTCGTAGCGACGGTCCCGCCGTGGGCGCGTCCGGGGAGGCCGGGGCCGGACCGATCGGCCGGCGGAGGTGAGCCGGTCAGGGGGAGGCGACGGTGGAGTCGGTGGGAGGGACTGCCTCGGGAAGCGGGTCGGAGAAGAGTCGGGCGACGGCCGCGTCAGGATGCGCGTGAGCCAGTGGCGGTTGCCGGAAGTGAGGGGGGGACTGGATCGAGGAGAGCCGTGTTGGAGTCGGAGTGCGACCGTCGCCCAACAGTGTCCACCGCAGCAGGGTCCCCAGGCTCGCCAGCCCGGCGAGGAGGACGCCCGCCCAGAACTCCCATGTCGACAAGAGCCCCTGCATCGTCGGGCTCCCGGAGCACCCGGCCCGCCGCAGCCTCGCCTCCGCGGGAAAGCGGGGAAAGCAAAAACGCCTTCCCGCGGAGAAGGCGTCGGCGCCTTCCCGTTCGGCAGCCCGGCTGACTGTCACCAGTCCCGTGGCTTTGCGGACCGCCCTCGCAGGCGGGGTGCCATTTCGCGGGTGCCCGTGCTATTTGCTTGACGTCGAGCCGTTGTGTTCCTTCGGGGCGGCTCGACGAACTCCTTCACCCCCGATGTGCCCCAGAGCGCCGTTGACGAGACCTCCCCGGAGGGGGAAGATGGGGAGGAGCCCCTCCCCCGGGGGGAGGGATAGGCGAGGAGGACGCGATGACCGAGACGCGCGCGCCATCCAGCGGGCACGGCTCTCCCGAGCAGCGGCGGCAGGCCCTCGTCCGCCTGCGCAGCATCGTCGGCCACCTGCGGGGGATCGAGCGCATGGTCGAAGAGGGCGCCTACTGCATCGATATCGTGCGGCAGACCCTCGCCGTCCAGCGGGCGCTCGACCGCGTGAACGCGCTGCTCCTGGAAGACCACCTGCAGACCTGCGCCAGCCGGGCGATGCAGTCGAGCGATCCCGCCGAGCGGCGGCGGACCATCCAGGAGATCATGGACGTCTTCGCCTACAGCGGCAGGCGGTAGGTCCGGGGATGACGACGCCACCGCCAGCCCACACCCCCACGGCGCCGCCTGCGAGCGGCCCCCGACCGGACGGTGGCGCTCCCGCCGGCCGCCGGCGGATCGAGCTGCCGGTCGAGGGGATGAGCTGCGCCTCCTGCGTGGCGGCGGTCGAGGGCGGGTTGCGCCAGGTCCCCGGGGTGGTCGATGCCGCCGTCAACCTGGCCGCCGAGCGGGCCGCCGTGCTCTTCGACCCCGCGCAGGCCGGGCTGGAGGACCTCATCCGCGCCGTGGAGCGGACCGGCTACCAGGTGCCGGTCGAGCGTGTCGTCCTCCCGGTGCGCGACCTGGCGCTGGCGGCCTCGGGCGAGCCACTCGAGCGGGCCCTGCGCGCGGTCCAGGGCGTGCGCGACGTCGCCGTGAATCTGGCCAGCGAGGAGGTCGTCGTCACCTGCATCTCCGGCGTGGTCACGGCCGATGACCTCCGTCGGGCGATCCGCGCGGCGGGCTACGAGCCGGAGGCGCCGCCGCTCGCCGCCCCGGTCGAGGCGCGGCTACGCGCCCCGGTCGAGGCGCCGCGCGACGCCGACCGCGAGGCCCGCCGTCGCCGTCGCGAGCTCCGGGACCTGCGCCGGCGGCTAGTCGTGGCGGCGGTGCTGGCCATCCCCGTGCTCTGGGGCAGCGCCCACCACATGGGGCTCGCCATCTGGGTCCCTCCGCTACTGACCGACTGGCGGGTGCAAGCCCTGCTGGCGGCGCCCATCCAGTTCTGGGCCGGCTGGCGGTTCTACCGCGGCGCCTGGGCCGCGGCGCGCCACCGCCGCGCGGACATGAACACCCTCATCGCCCTGGGCACCTCGGCCGCCTACGGCTACAGCCTGGCCGCCACCCTGGCCCCCGGTGTCTTCACCGCGGCCGGGATCCCGCCCGCGGTCTACTACGAGACAGCGGCGGTCATCATCGTCTTCATCCTACTGGGCCGGTACCTGGAGGCCCTCGCCCGGGGCCGCACCTCCGAGGCGATCCGACGCCTCATGGACCTGCGCCCCCGCACGGCCCGGGTCCTGCGGGATGGGGAGGAGCGGGAGGTCCCCGCCGACGAGGTGCAGGTGGGCGACGTGGTGGTCGTCCGCCCGGGCGAGCGCATCCCCGTCGACGGCGTGGTCCTGGAGGGCCGCTCCGCCGTCGACGAGTCGATGTTGACCGGCGAATCCCTCCCCGTGGAGAAGGGGCCGGGGGACGAGGTGATCGGCGGGACGGTCAACCGCACCGGCGCGTTTCGCTTCCGGGCCACGAAGGTGGGCGCCGAGACCGCGCTCGCCCAGATCATCCGGCTCGTGGAAGCGGCGCAGGGGAGCAAGGCTCCCATCCAGGCCCTGGTCGACCGGGTGGCGGCCGTCTTCGTCCCGGCCGTCCTCGTGGTGGCCCTGCTGGCCAGCGTGGCCTGGCTGGCCGCCGGCCCGCCGCCGGCGATCACGCACGCGCTGCTGGCCGTCGTGGCCGTCCTCATCGTGGCCTGCCCGTGCGCCATGGGCCTGGCCACACCGACCGCCCTCATGGTGGGGATCGGCCGCGCGGCGGAGGCGGGTGTGCTCATCCGCACGGCGGAGGCCCTGGAGCGCCTGCGCCTGGTGGACACCGTGGTCCTCGACAAGACGGGGACGGTCACGCGCGGGACTCCGGTCGTGACGGACGTCCTCCCGGTGGACGGCGTCGACCTCCGGGAGCTCCTGCGCCTGGCCGCGGTGGCCGAGCGGGTCTCCGAGCACCCGCTGGCCGAGGCCATCGTCGCTCGCGCCCGAGAGGAGGGCCTCGCCGTCCCGGAGCCCGACGACTTCGAGGCGGTGCCCGGTGCCGGCCTCCGCGCCCTGGTCGAGGGCCGCCGCATCGTGGCCGGCACCCGCGCCCTGCTCGAGCGCGAGGGTCTCCCCCTGAGACCGGCGCCCGTGGCGGCCTGGGCCGAGCGCCTCGCCGACGAGGGCAAGACGCCCGTGTACGTGGCCGCCGACGGCCGCCTCCTTGGCCTGCTGGCGGTCGCCGATACGCCCAAGCCCGAAGCCGCCGCGGTCGTCACGGCACTGCGCCGCCGCGGGCTCGAGGTGGTGCTGCTCACCGGCGATCTGCGCCAGGTCGCCGAGGCCATGGCCCGTCGCGTCGGCATCGCCCGCATCCTGGCTGAGGTGCGGCCGGCCGACAAAGCTGCGGAGGTGCGGCGGCTCCAGGCGGAGGGACGGCGCGTGGCCATGGTGGGCGACGGCATCAACGACGCCCCCGCGCTCGCCCAGGCCGACGTAGGCATCGCCATCGGCGCGGGCACCGACGTGGCCATCGAGGCGGCCGAGGTGGTCCTGGTCGGCAGCGACCTGCGCGGGGTGCTCACCGCCTTGGACCTCGGGCGCGCGACGGTGCGGACCATCCGGCAGAACCTGTTCTGGGCGTTCGTCTACAACGTCGCCCTCATCCCGGTGGCCGCGGGCGCACTCTTCCCGCTCACGGGATGGCAGCTCAACCCCGCCCTGGCGGCCCTGGCGATGGCATCGAGCTCCGTCACCGTGGTGACCAACAGCCTGCGGCTGCGGCGGTGGCGGCCGGCCCCGCTCCCGTCCCCCTCCTTGCCCCTGCCGGGGGGCGCGCGGGGTGGTGCCACACGGCAGCCAGGCCCACGTGGAGAGAGCCAGCGGAGGGGGAGCCACCGGAGTAACGGGAGAGACGTGCAGTCGCACTGGAGAGCCGAAAGGAGGGAGGATTCATGAAGCGGACGTTCAAGATCCCTCGGATCCACTGTGAGGGGTGCGTGGCGACGGTCACAGCGACTCTGCAGCGCCTCCCGGGCGTGACCCGCGTGGAAGGGCGGGCGGAGAGCCGGGAAGTCGACGTCGTGTTCGACCCCGCGCAGGTCTCCGAGGAGCGCCTGCGGGAGGCCCTGGCCATCGTCGGCTACCCGCCAGCGGCCGCGCTGTAGCCATCCCCATAGGGGAACGGCTAGGAAAGCTGCCGCGCCGCTCTCGGCGTAACGGTGCTCTCCAGGGCTGAGGGCTCCGGTGCCCAGGCATCGGCGGCCGCTGCCGGGGTCTGCGCGCCGAGGGCGGTCGCCGGGGCGGGCGCTCCCCCTCATCGAGCCAGGCGGCGATGGAGCGGCGGAGGACCAGACCGCGCGCAGTAGCCACCCGGCGCACGACCCCTGCCTGCAAGAGGGCGATGAGGATCTCCGCCCCCAGCGTCCCTCCAAGATGCGGGCGGTCCGCTCCCCAATCCGGACAGATATAGACGACGGAGCGCCGCAGAGCGACGGTGGCGCGCAGCACGTGCACACCCAGGCGGCGCAGCCGGGTGATGCCTCGGGTCGTCAGCGCATATGCAGGAGGGATGGGCCCGGGCCCGCTGGCTGCTGGACTGGCGGAACGCTCGACCAGCCATCCCCGGTGGACCAGCTCCGCCAGGAGCGCGACTCCGGCGAGTCCTCCCAGGTGATCGAAGCAGGTGCGGGCGTGCCGGAGGTCGGGCACGGCCGCACCTGGCGGCCGCGCCGCCCGGCTGGCCCGCAGGCGTCCCACACGCGAGCGGTAGGAGTTAAGGAGGGCCTCCAGCAGGACGTGCCGGTCCGGTGCCCGATGCGGAACGAGGGCGTAGACCCGTAGCCGACCCTGCCGCGTCCCGGTGACGAGTCCGGCGCGGCGCAGAATCTTGAGGTGGTGGGAGATTCGCGGTTGCTCCAGGCCAAGGGCGACGGCCAGGGCCGTCACCGCGTGTGACCTTCGATGGAGTCGCAGGAGGATCCGCAGCCGGGTGACATGACCTAACGGTCGGGCCCAGCGACGCTTATCCCACCGTTGTGGCGGTCTGCACGGGACAGTTGTCCACTTCACACCCCAGACATCGGCCGCCTCCCCAAACATTACGGGGTCCCTTCACAACGAAGATATTTCGTTGTGAGAGATCCGGCGCGGAGGGGTCTCCAGTGGCAGGGAGCTCTCCACCACGTGCCGGGTGGGTAAGGCGTCGCAAGGGGCCTGCAAGGGTCTACAAAAGAGGGAATCGGCAGGATACCCCGATAACTGGTGGGGGAACCAGGCGTCAAGAGGAATCGCCGCCACCGTGGCTCCGGCCCGCATGCACGCGCAGGTACGCGGACGGTGTGCCCGCGGTCAATTTGTGACGCGAAGACAGCGATACCCCTGTCCGCAGCTGTCCGGAGGGCCGAGCGTGACCCGCTTGACCGTGACGGTGCCACCGGTGCGGCTCCGCACCAGCAACACGGTTTCGTCGGCGGCGAGGTCCCCGTCGCTGAACTGGACGAGTACGCTGTTTGGCCCCCCGGCGCCTGACACGACACGCACGCCGCTCGCCCCGCCCCGCACCTCCAGGTAGCCGTCAGCCGCCCGCATGGAGGCCGGGGGGCCACCGGGGAGCGTGAAGATCAGGCTGACCTCCGGGCCGAAGGTCTGCTGGCCACCGGCGTGGACCGTCCATCGGGAGGCGCCGTTGGCCCCCCGGAGCTCCACGACGGGAGCGGCGGGGTCAAACTGGGGCCCTTCCGGGGTGGAGAGCCGGATCAGGTGCCGGTTGCCCTCCAACGACAGGAGGAGATGACCGGTGTTGGCATTGCGGTGCTTGCGCAGCCGCAACGCCGTCGGTCCGTTCGCCCCGCCGTCCGTCAAACTCCAGTCCCAGATCTGGATGCCGTACCCGCTGTGGGTGGAGGAATTCTCCCCCATCCCCTGGCGGTTGAGGTCGATGCCAATACCGGTGGGACTGTTGCGCGGGGCGGGACCGGCCTTCCCGGCGACGTCCAGGTAGATGTAGTCGCCCCGGCCGCGGTTCCCGACGGCGATCCCCGCAGCCCCGTCGATCCCGTCCGCTTCGGTGATGATCCGGATCCCGTAGAAGAGCGAGCCTGAGGCGTGCCGCGGGTTGCGGTTCCGGAACTCCAGGTTCACCAGTGAGAGCTCGGTGCTGTCGGGGATCTCTACGTCGTAGAGCCCGGTCATCCGAGCCAACACCCCACGTCCCGAGGCGGCACGCAGGGGGTCCCAGACGAGCCCTCCCTGGAGGTGGGCCTCGCGCCACGGGCGGCCAGGCCG
>JAVHLY010000020.1:24104-55057 GCA_031081585.1 Armatimonadota bacterium | reverse complement strand
CTAGTGCTCCTCGTTGGGCTCCTCTTTGAGGACGGTGCGGTCGAGGAGGCGGATGAGCCCGGGCGCCAGGACCGGCAAGGCGGCCCCCACCACCACCATCGCGCCCAGCAGGATGACGAAGAGGACGATGGCCTCGCGCTCGCTCATGGGGAGGAGACTTCCGAGCCGGGCCGACCTTCTCCTCTTGCGCCCTGCGGGAAGCGCTCGCGCACCAGCGCCTCCGCCTCGGCGCGCGTGCGCACGCGCCCTTCGAGCTGGGCCTCCTCCACCGCCTCCAGGATGACCCGGAAGCGCGGGCCGGGCCGGTAGCCGAGCGCGACCAGGTCGTCCCCGGTGAGCAGCCGCGGCGGCCGCCGCTCCTCCTCGGTCAGGCGGGCCGCCGCCTCCCGCACCCATTGGTACGTCGTCAGGTCACCGTGACTGGCCAGCACGTCCGCCCGGTGGAGCGCCAGGAGGTCGGGGAGGTCCTCGCGGGCGAGGAAGCGCTTCGCCCGCCCCGGCCGCATGCGGGGCACGTCCTGTAGCCGGAGGTGGTCGCGCACGAGGGTCACCACCCGGGCGGTCATGGCGCCGCTCAGCCGCAGGCGCCGGCAGACGCGCTCCGCCAGCGCGGCGCCCACCACGTCGTGGCCGGGGAAGCGCAGGCGATCCGGACCGCGCTCGAGGGTGGGCGGCTTGCCGACGTCGTGCAGCAGGGCGGCCAGGGCCAGGACCGGCGTCGGCTCCTCCAGGTGGTGCAGGGTGAGGACGGTGTGGGTGAAGACGTCCCCTTCGGGGTGGTACTCCGGCGGCTGCGGCACCCCCACGGTGGCGGCGACCTCAGGGAGGAGCGGGGCGAGCAGGCCGCTCTCCTGCAGCAGCCGCACCCCGCGGGCGCGGCCCGGCGCGACCAGCAGGCGCAGCAGCTCGTCGCGCAGGCGCTCGGCGCTCACCTGGGTGATGGCGGCGGCCTGGCGGCGGATGGCCTCCAGCGTGGCGGTCTCGATGGTGAAGTCCAGCTCCGCGGCCAGGCGCACCGCCCGCAGCATCCGCAGGCGGTCTTCGGCGAAGCGCTCGGCGGGGTCGCCCACGGCGCGGATGCGCCGCGCCTGCAGGTCCGCTCCTCCACCCACCAGGTCCACCACCGCGCCCGTGTGCAGGTCGAGCAGCAGGGCGTTCACGGTGAAGTCCCGGCGGCGCACGTCCTGCTCCAGGGTGGCGAACTCGACGAAGGCGGGCCGCCGCCCGTCCAGGTAGGGCCCCTCGCGGCGGAAGGTGGCCACGTCCACCTCGGCCCCCGCCTCCCGGACGCGCACGACCCCGAAGGCCGCCCCCACCATCACCGCGCCGGGGAAGAGGGCGGCCACCTCGTGCGGGCGGGCGTCGGTGACGATGTCCAGGTCGCGGGGCTCGCGGGCCATGAGCAGGTCGCGGACGGCTCCGCCCACCAGGTAGGCGGCAAACCCGGCCCGCTGCAGGCGGTCGGCCACGGCCCGCACCGGGGCGGGCACCGCCGGGAGCGCCCCGGCGGCGGGGGGCTGGCGGGCCGGCTCGGTCATCGGGAGGAGGCGGTCAGCCCGTCGGCTCGCCCCGGGGCTCGTCACTCATGAGGGCGCGCAGACGGCGCAGCGCCTCGCGCTGGATCCGCGAGACGTGCATCTGGGAGACCCCCAGGCGCTCGGCGATCTCCACCTGGGAGAGGCCCTCGTAGAAGCGCAGGTGGGTGACCGTACGCTCCCGGGCGGGGAGGCGCTGCAGCGCCCCCTCCAGCGTGTGCCGGTCCTCCACCCGCTCCAGCTCCACGTCGTCCTCCCCCAGGTAGTCCATCAGGGAGGAGACCCGGTCGTCCGCGCCTTCGATGTCCGCGTCGAGTGACGCCGGGCCGTAGGCCCGGCCCACCTCGAAGGCCTCGATGACCTCCTCGAAGGGCACGCCGGTGGCGTCGGCGATCTCCGGGATGGTCGGGGAACGGCCCAGGCGCTGGGTCATCTCCTCCACCGACTTCATCAGGGCGTAGTTCAGCTCGCGCAGGCGCCGGGGGACCTTGATCGCCCACAGCTTGTCCCGGAAGTGGCGCTTGATCTCCCCCACGATGGTGGGGGTGGCGTAGGTGGTGAACTCGATCCCGCGCGAGAGGTCGTACCGGTCGATGGCCTTCAGCAGGCCGATGCGGGCCACCTGGAGGATGTCCTCGAAGGGCTCCCCGCGGTTGGCGAACTTGCGGGCCAGGTAGACGGCCAGGCTCTCGTGCGCCACCATGAGCGCCTCGCGCACGGCAGGCTCGCGCCGCTCGGCGTAGGCCTCGAAGAGCCGGCGCACCTCCGCCTTGTCCCAGGTCCTGCGCCGTGTGCGTCGGGGCATCGGGCCTGCGCGGCCTCAGTTGGCGTCGGTGGGGCTGGGGGCGGGGCCGGGGTCGGCCGGGCCGGCGTCGGCGGGGCCGAGGTGGGCGGGGGGCGCCGGCCCGACGCGCTTGGTCATGCGCATCCGCCGCCGACCTGCCTCCTCGTGGGTGACCACCTCGTCCATCAGGCAGCGGATGAGGAAGAGGCCCAGCTCGCGCTCCTCGGAGCGCACGGCGCGCGGCGCGGCGTAGTCGACCTGGACCTCCAGGGCCTCGCTGTCGACCCCGAAGCGCACCTGGATCGGCCCCGCGCCCGCCAGGATGGCGTCGGTGCAGGCCTCGGCCACGGCGATCTTCAGGTCCTCCACCTCGTCGAAGGAGAACCCCATGCGCCCGGCGATCCCCGCCGCGGCCAGCCGCACCACGACGACATACTCCGGCCGGGCGGGGATGGTGAGCTCGATGGTCTCGCGGCTCGGCGTCGACGGACTCGGGCCCCGGCTCACCCGTCAGGCTCCTGCGACAGCGGGACGGAGCCGGCCTCGTCGCGCCCCGGGGGCACCGGCGCGGGCGCCTGCCGCGGCAGCAGCCCTTCCACCCGTTCCCGCAGCTCGCCGGCGCGCTCCCGCACCCGTTCCCGTACCTCCTCGGCCGCCTCCCGGGCCCGGTGGGCGACCTCGCCGACGCGCTCCCGCGTCCGCCGCCCCACCTCACCGGCCTGCTCGCGCGCCCGCTGGCTCATCGCCTCGGCCCGTTCCCGGGCCCGCGCCCGCGCCGCCTCCACTCGGGCGCGCACCTGGGCACGTGTCTCCCCGCCCGGGCGCGGCGCCAGCAGCACGCCCACCGCGGCGCCCACCACGGCGCCGAGGACGAACCCCGCCAGGAACTCTCCTCCACGCTCCGACACGTCCCTCACCTCCCGCCCGCGCCGGCGACGGCCGCCGGCCGCAGGGCCTCCACCCGTTCGATGATCCCCCCGCCCAGCACGACCTCCCCCGCGTAAAGCGTCACCGCCTGTCCGGGCGCCGGCGCCCGTTGGGGGACGGCGAAGCGCACGTGCAACACCCCCTCCCCGTCCACCCAGGCCCGCGCCGGCACCTCGCGGGCGCCGTGCCGCACCCGGGCCGTCACCTCGACCGGTCCCGGCGGCGGCGTGCCCGCCACCCACGTGACCTGACGGGCCTCCACACCGGCGGCGAGCAGGTCGGCACCCTCGCCCACGATCACCGCGTTGCGCGCGGCGTCGATGGCGGTGACGTAGAGCGGCCGCCCGGCGCCCACGCCCAGCCCGCGCCGCTGCCCGACGGTGTACCGGGCGATGCCCCGGTGCGTGCCCAGGACCCGGCCCGTCCCGTCCAGGATCGGGCCCGGCCGCGCCGCGGCCGGGCGGCGGGACGCCACGAGCTCGGCGTAGGACCCGCGCGGCACGAAGCACAGCTCCTGGCTGTCCGGCTTGTCGGCCACCGGCAATCCCCGCGCCCGGGCCAGCGCCCGCACCTCCGCCTTGGTGTACTCCCCCACCGGGAAGCGCAACCGGGCGAGTTGCGCCTGCCCCAGCGCGAAGAGGACGTCGGACTGGTCCTTGGCCGCGTCGCGCCCGCGCAGGAGCAGGTAGCGGTCCGTCGCGGCGTCGTAGCGGATGCGCGCGTAGTGGCCCGTGGCCAACCCGTCCAGCCCCATCGCCCGCACCTTGCGCAGCAGCAGGGCGAACTTGATGGCCCGGTTGCAGGTGAGGCAGGGGTGGGGCGTCCGGCCGCGGGCGTACTCGTCTACGAACTCGTCGATGACGGCGCGCTCGAACGCTTCCCGCAGGTTGAGCACGTAGTGCCGGATGCCGAGGTGGGCGGCCACGGCGCGGGCGTCGGCCACGGCACCGACACCGCAGCAGGCGCGGAAGGGGTCGTCGGGCTCGGGGAGCCAGGCCGGCCAGAGGTGCATGGTCACCCCCACCACCTCGTAGCCCGCCTCCACCAGGAGGGCGGCGGCCACGGCGCTGTCGACGCCGCCGCTCATCGCCACGGCGATGCGGCGGATGTCCCCGCCCCCCGGTGTCGATGCGCTCCCCTGTGCCGACGCGCCCGGCCCCGGCGCCCGCTGCTCCACCATGGCCGTTTGATTATATACCCTGGCCCTCCGCCGGCGGCCGGTCGCGCGCGCGGCGGGCCCGTTGCGCAAAGGCGTAGCGCTTCACCTCGCCCCACCAGCGCAGCAGGCGCGCCCGCACCTCCCGCTCCGCCCCGCTGTCGGAAGGCTCGTAGTAGACGCGGTCGGCCAGGTTGTCGGGGAGGTACTGCTGCACGACGAAGCGCCCCGGGGCGTCGTGCGGGTACCGGTAGTCGCGCCCGTGCCCCAGCCGGGCCGCCGCCTGGGGGTGGCTCGGGTCGCGCAGGTGGCGCGGCACCGGCGCCGTCTGCACCTGTTCCACGTCCCGGGCGGCCCGCCCCAGCGCCTCGACCACGGTGTTGCTCTTGGGCGCGGTGGCGATGTAGAGGGCGGCTTCGGCCAGCGGGATGCGCGCCTCCGGCAGCCCCACGTACTCCACGGCGTGCGCCGCCGCCGTGGCCACCACGAGCGCCATCGGGTCGGCCAGCCCCACGTCCTCGGCGGCGTGCACCACCATCCGTCGGGCGATGTAGCGCGGGTCCTCGCCGGCGGCGAGCATGCGCGCCAGCCAGTAGACGGCGGCGTCGGGGTCGGAGCCGCGCAGGCTCTTGATGAAGGCGGAGATGGTGTCGTAGTGCGCGTCCCCCTCCCGGTCGTAGAGGAGGGCCCGGCGCTGGCTCGCCTCCTCGGCGAGGGGCAGCGTGATCCGCCGCACCCCGTCGGGCCCGGGGACGGCCAGCGCCGCGGCGGTCTCCAGGGCGTTGAGGGCGGCGCGGGCATCCCCGTTGGCCACGTCCACCAGGTGGCGCAGGGCCTCCTCGTCCACCTCGACCCCCTGGCCCCCCAGCCCGCGCGGGTCGACGAGCGCCCGCTCCAGGATCTGGCGCAGCTCGTCGGTGGAGAGCGGCTCGAGCTGCAGCACCCGGGAGCGGGAGACGAGGGTGGCGTTCACCTCATAGAAGGGGTTCTCGGTGGTGGCGCCGATCAGCACCAGGGTGCCGTCCTCCACCACCGGGAGGAGGACGTCCTGCTGGGCGCGGTTGAAGCGGTGGATCTCGTCGATGAAGAGGATGGTTCGCTGCTGGTAGTAAGCGCGCCGGTCCTGGGCCTCCTGGATGATGCGCTTAAGGTCGGCCACGCCGGCGGTGACCGCGTTCACCTGCTCGAAGTGGGCGCGGGTGAGGTTGGCGATGATGCGCGCCAGCGAGGTCTTTCCCGTCCCCGGCGGGCCGTAGAGGATGAGGCTGGTGAGCTGGTCGGCCTCGATGGCCTGGCGCAGCAGCCGGCCCGGGCCGACGATGTGCGCCTGCCCGACGAACTCCTCCAGGGTGCGCGGGCGCATCCGGGCCGCCAGGGGCGCATCGCCCGGGGGCCGGTCGCCGGCGAAGAGGGTCATGGTCGGCCGGGATACACAGAATCCCCGCCGTACCGATTGTGCCAGAGTTCCCGAACCTGTCCTCGGACAGGTGGGTGCCCTCCCGAACGCTTCCGGCGTCCTCCTCCCGGCGGACCGTTCAGAGGCGTGCCGTCCACGCCCGGAGCCCGGGCTCCCCGGTCATGGGTGTTGGCTCGGAACTTCTGGCGCGCCCGAATACAGCAGGGATTCCGCGCTCAACATGATGCTAGCATTCACGCGACCGGGCGACAACACCGGATCGCCTGCCATTCTCATCCCTCCAGCCCGTCCTCCAACCCCTGCAGGGTGTCGTGCAGGAGGGCGATGTGGACTTCGGCCAGCTGCCGCGGGTCGACCGGCGCGGGCGCGCCCGTCATCAGGTCCGTTCCCGCGGCGGTCTTGGGGAAGGCGATGACGTCGCGGATCGTCTCCTCCCCGGCCAGCAGCATCACCAGCCGGTCAAACCCCAGCGCGATCCCTCCGTGCGGCGGGGCGCCGAAGCGCAGCGCATCCAGCAGGAAGCCGAAACGCTCCTGGGCCGCCGCCTCGTCCAGGCCGATCAGGCGGAAGACCTCCCGCTGCAGCGCGGGGTCGGCGATGCGGATGCTCCCCCCGCCCACCTCCACGCCGTTCAGCACCAGGTCGTAGGCGCGCGCCCGCACCCGCAGCGGCTCGGTGGCCATGAGCGGCCGGTCCGCCTCCACCGGCGCAGTGAAGGGGTGGTGGACGGCCACCAGTCGGCCCTCTTCGGGATCCCACTCCACCAGCGGGAACTCCGTCACCCAGCAGAAGGCCAGCCGGTCCGGGGGAAGCCACCCCTCGCGCCGGGCCACCTCCAGGCGCAGCCGCCCCAGGGCGGACCCCACACGGTCGGCCGGTCCCCAGGCCAGGAGCACCAGGTCACCGGGGCCGGCACCGAAGTGCGTGCGCACCTCTTCCACCTCGGCCGGTGGCACCGTCCGCGCCAGGGAGCCGCGCACCCCTGCGCCGGTGAAGGCCAGCGTGGCGGGCCCGCCGACCCCTTCGGCGCGCAGCCGCTCCCCCAACGCGTCCACCTCCCGGCGCGAGTAGCGCGCCCCGCCGGGGAGACACAGCCCCCGCACCACCTCGCCGCGCGCCCGGGCGGACGCCAGCGGCGGCACCCGGGCGAGGCTGCTCTCCGTCACGTCCACGATGGGCAGGTCGACGCGCAGGTCGGGCGTGTCGGTGCCGTACCGCAGCAGCGCCTCCCCGTAGGTGAGGCGCGGGAAGGGGCGGGCCACCGTCACCCCCAGGACCTCCTGGATCGCCTCGGCCAGCACCGCCTCCGTGACCGCCTGCACCTGGGCCTCGTCGGTGAAGGTCAGTTCCACGTCCACCTGGGTGAACTCGGGCTGCCGGTCGGCGCGCAGGTCCTCGTCGCGGAAGCAGCGCACGATCTGCACGTAGCGGTCCACCCCCGCCACCATGAGGATCTGCTTGAAGAGCTGCGGGGACTGGGGCAGGACGTAGAAGCGCCCGGGGTGGAGCCGGCTCGGCACGAGGAAGTCGCGCGCGCCTTCCGGGGTGGAGCGGATGAGCATAGGGGTCTCCACCTCGACGAAGCCGCGGGCGTCGAAGGCGCGGCGCAGCGCCAGGGCCAGGCGGTGGCGCAGGAGGAGGTTGCGGGTCATGCGGGGCCGGCGCAGGTCGAGGTAGCGGTAGCGCAGGCGCAACGCCTCCTCCACCGGCTGCTCCTCGGCGATGGGGAACGGCGGCGTCTCCGACGCGGCCAGCACGGTGCACCGCTCGGCGCGCACCTCCACCGCCCCGGTGGCCAGGCGGGGGTTCTCGGTGCCCGGCGGGCGCCGTCGCACCTCTCCCTCCACCTGCAGGACGTACTCGGCGCGGCAGGCGTCGGCGGCCCGGTAGGCCTCTCCGGCGTCCGGCGTGACCACCACCTGGACGATCCCCTCGCGGTCGCGCAGGTCGAGGAAGATCACCCCGCCCAGGTCGCGCCGCCGGTGGACCCACCCGGCCAGCCGCACGTGCTGCCCGGCGTGCTCCGGGCGCAGGGCGCCGCAGTAGTGGGTGCGGTAGGGGCCGCCGGGTCCCCTGTCAGGCGTGCTCGCGCCCACGGTCACGGCTCCACCCGGCGGCGGTCGCGGGGGAAGAGGGCCGCCGCCCGCAGGTTGGCGAGGCCGCAGAGCTGTGCGGTGAAGCGCTCCAGCCCGATGGCGAACCCACCATGAGGCGGCATCCCGGCGGCGAAGGCCTCCAGGTAGCCACGGAAGGCCCCCGGGTCGAGCCCGCGCTCCCGCAGGCGGCGCCGCAGCCGGCGGGCGTCGTGGATGCGCAGGCCGCCGGTCGTCACCTCCAGGCCGCGGAAAAGCAGGTCGAAGGAGAGGGAGCGCGCCGGCCGCTCGGGGTCGGGGAGGGCGTAGAAGGGACGGCTGGCGGCGGGAAAGTGGGTGACGAAGAGGAAGTCGCTGCCCGCCCGCGCGGCGTGCTCCCCCAGACGCCGCTCCGCCTCCGGGGTCAGGTCGTCCGCCACGGCCGCGCCCGCCGTGCCGCGCCCGGCCCCGCCCTGAGGTGCTCCCGCCCGGCCGGCCCCGGCTGCGAGCACCTCCGTGGCTTGCTCGAAGGTCATGCGGGGGATGCGGTCCACCGACGGGATGCGGACCCCGAGCAGCCGCACCGCGTCGGCCGCGGTGCGGCGTACCTCCTCGAGCATCGCCCGCACCAGGCGCGTCTCCAGGTCGAGCAGGTCCTCCAGGGTGACGAAGGCCGCCTCGACATCCAGGCTCGTGTACTCGGCCAGGTGGCGCGTGGTCTCGTGGGGCTCGTTGCGGAAGGCGGGGCCGACCTCGTAGACGCGCTCGAAGGCGCCCACGCAGATCTGCTTGTAGAGTTGCGGGCTCTGCGCCAGGTAGGCCTGCCGCTCGCCGTAGACCACCGGGAAGAGGTGGGCCCCGCCCTCCGTGGCCGTCCCCACCAGCTTGCTCGTGTGGATCTCCAGGAACCCCTCGGCCTCCAGCGCCTGCCGGAACCCACGCACCAGCGCGGCAGCGATGCGGAAGGTGGCGGCCACGCGCGGGTGGCGCAGGCTGAGGGCGCGGTGGTCGAGCTGCGTCTCCAGGGTCGCGCGCAGCACCGGCTTGCTGATGTCGAAGGCGGGGCGCCCGGCGGGCCGCGCCAGCACGGCGATGCGCTCCGCCTGCACCTCCACGCCGCCCGGGGCGCGGGGGTCGGCCCGGCCGCGACCCAGGACTTCCAGCACGCTCTCGCGGGGCAGGTCCACGCGCCCGGGAGCCACCACCTGCACCGTCCCGGAGCGGTCGCGCAGGACGAGGAAGGTCACGCCGCCGAGCCGCCGCACCAGGTGGAGGTGGCCCAGCAGCCGCACCGGGGTGCCGGGCCGCACCTCACCGGTCAAGGTGCGCGGGCGCGGACCCCCCGCGCTGATCATGACCGCCGGGACCTCGCTGACCTCGATCACGGTGCACCGCTCCCCTCAACGGGCCCCCCGCGGTCTCCGAGCCAGGCGCGGATGGCCGCGGCGGCCTCCGCCCGGGCGACGGTGCGCTGCTCGCCGCGCTCCAGGTGGCGCACCTGCACCGTCCCGGTGCGGACCTCCTCCGGCCCCACCACCACCGCGGCCGGGATGCGCCGCCGGTTGGCGTAGCGGAGCTGGTCGGTCAGGCTGCGGGGCTCCAGGACGACCTCGCAGCGCAGCCCGCCGGCGCGCAGCGCCTGCGCCAGGCGCAGCGACTCCCCGCGCAGCTCCGGCTGGAAGACCGTCACCAGGACCTCCACCGTGGTAGGACGCAGGGCTGGCGGGAACATCCCGTGCGCCTGCATCACCTCGAGGATGCGCTCGATGCCGATGGTCGTCCCCGTGGCCGGGATCTCCCGGCCGGCGAAGAGGCCCACCAGGCGGTCGTACCGCCCGCCGCCGGTGAGGCTGCCGATGCGCGGCCGCTCCACCACGGTCTCGTAGATGGGCCCCGTGTAGTACTCCAGCCCGCGCACCATGGAGGGGTCGACGCGCAGCCGTGCCCGGGGCACCCCCGCCTCGTCCAGGGTGGCCAGGATCTCCTCGAGCTCGGCGACCCCCTCGAGCGCCTCGGCCTCCCTGTCCAGGTGGCGGCGCAGGTCGGCCAGCACGGTGGCGGGGTCGCCCGAGACCTCGAGCAGCGCGAGGAGGCGCCGGATGGCCTCGGGCGGGACCTGCTGCCGCTGCAGCTCCGCCTCCACGCCCGGCAGCCCGACGCGCTCCAGCTTGTCGATGGCCCGGTACAGCCCGCCCAGCTGGGAGGCGGGGACGCCGGCGTAGGCGCCCAGGCCGTTGAGGATCTTGCGGTTGTTCAGCCGCACGACGAAGTGCTCGAAGCCGAGCCGCCCCAGCACCTCGCAGATCACCTGGAGGATCTCGGCGTCGGCCTGGACGCTGGCCGTCCCCACGATGTCGGCGTCGCACTGGACGAACTCGCGGAAGCGGCCCCGCTGCGGGCGCTCCGCGCGCCACACCGGCGCGATCTGGTAGCGCCGGAAGGGGCGCGGCAGCTCCTGGTGCATGGCCACCACGCGCGCCAGCGGCACCGAGAGGTCGTAGCGCAGCGCCAGGCGCTCCCGCCCCGCCGGGTGCTGGCAGTGGTAGATGAGCTTCTCGGCATCGGGACCGTACTTGCCCATGAGCGTCTCCCACAGCTCGAGCGCCGGGGTGCCGAGGGGCTCGAAGCCGTAGGCGGCGAAGACCGCCTCCACCTGCTCGATCACGTAGCGGCGGCGGATCATCTCCTCGGGCAGCAGGTCTCGCATGCCCTTCGGGAGCCGCGGCTCCACCTTCGTCACCATGGTGTGGCCTCCGTCCTGTCACCGCGCCCGCCGCCGTGGCCGCCCGGCGGGCGCAAATCGAAACGCTCCCGTCCTCAGGGACGGGAGCGTCTGCCCGTGGTGCCACCCTGCTTCGCCGTCGGGCGCCGGTCAGGCCCGGGCCGCTGCCGAACCGCCAGACCGGCTGCCGGACCGCACTGGCTCCGGACCCGGCCGCGTTCGGTCCCGTGCGTCATTGGACGCCGACGGCGCGCTCAGGCCGCGGTCACGGGCGGCGCCCGGCGGGCGGTGTCCACCCGCCGCTTGGGGGCGTCTTCAACGGCGCGGACCCCGGCGGTGCATCCCACCCCAGCCGCCGCCCATGGCGCCGGCCGGCACCGCCTCTCTCCATGGGGAGCGTCGCCTACTCCTCCCCCGCATCGCGTTTGGCTCATTGTAGGGAGGCCGGTTGCAGGGGGTCAAGGCGGCGTTTAGGGTGGTCGGGTCCTGCTCACCGGGATGCGCCACGCATGATGAGGGCGCCGAAGCCCATGAGGCCCACCGCCGCCAGCAGCACCAATGCCGTCCCCGCCCGGGGCAGCAGCGCCCCGGCCAGAAGCGGTGCCGCCACCCCGCGGACCCCCAGCAGCGTGTTGTAGATCGCCACGTAGGTCCGCACCTGGTCGGTCGGGGCGTGGCGCAGCACCGCGCTCAGCCACCCCAGGTCCAGCCCGGCCGAGGCCACCCCGTCGGCGGCGCCGGCGACCAGCACCACCCAGGGGTTCCGGGCCAGCAGGTAGACCACGGGGGCCAGGGCGCCGATGAGGAAGATGCCCGCGAGCGCCACCGGCACCGGCCGGCGGTCGAGCACCCGCCCCCAGAGGGCGTAGGCGGCCACCCACGCGGCCGAGGTGACCGCGCCCAGCAGGCCCACCTGGAAGGCCGAGGCCCGCAGCCGGTCCACCAGCAGGATGGGGATGGCCGGGGCGGCCAGCCACGCGCCGAACCCGAAGACGAAGAACCCGGCCAGGAAGCGGCGGTAGGCCGGGTCGCGGCGCAGGAGGTCGGGGACGGCGCGCACGGCGACCGGCGGCTCGACCGTGTGGGGAGCCCCCAGGCGGATCCGGCCGAAGACCAGCCCGGAGGCGACACCGAAGAGGGCGGCGGCGGCGAAGATCCACTGGAAGGGCACGGCCTGCATGACGCGTCCGCCCACGGTCGCGGCGACGACCCAGGCGAGGGCCATCCACACCCGCACGAGCCCCAGGATGCGCGCACGCACCTCCGCCGGATACGCCTCGCGCACCACCTGGGCGTACCCCAGGCCGCCCACCGAGGCAAGCGCATGGTAGAGGAGCACCAGCGCCACGTAGGGGGCCGGCGCGTGCACCAGCGGCATGGCCAGGAGGACCGCCCGCCCCAGCGCGTGCGCCCAGACCACCAGCCGGACCGCCGGCGCACGCCGGATGAGGTTCACCCAGCCGAGGGAGGCCAGCATCACCGCCGCCGGGGCGGCCACGAGGAGGGAGACCTGCAGCGCCGAGGCGCCGAGCCGCCGCCCCATGACGGCGACGAACGGCAGGGTCAGCCCGCCGAAGAGGCCGTAGAGGATGGCCGCCGCCAGGTCGACGCGCACGGTGGGGCGGACCGGCGCCGGCACCCAGAGGAGCGTGGCGCGTCCCATCTGCGGAGCATGCTACCCGACGGCGGGTAGGGTGTGGAGGCGCCCCGGTAGAATCAGAGCGGCTGAGGCCTCGCCGCCTGAGGCCCTCGCCGCCGGTGGCCGCCGCGGGCGGTGCGCCACCGGACGTCAGCGGACCGGAGGACGCGCATGCAGGCCGTGATCCTCGCGGGCGGCAAGGGCGAGCGGCTGCGCCCCTTCACGCAGGACCGCCCCAAGGCCATGGTGGAGATCCGCGGCGTCCCGCTGCTGGAGTACCAGCTGCGCTGGCTGCGCCGCGAGGGGGTCGACCGCGCCGTCATCGCCTGCGGCTACCGGCACGAGGTGATCCAGGAGTACTTCGGGGACGGCGGGCGCGTGGGCGTGGCCCTCGAGTACGCGGTGGAGGCGGAACCGCTGGGCCGCGGCGGCGGGCTCAAGCACGGCCTGGGCCGCCTGCCGCTCGGGCCGGACGAACCGTGCGTGGCCACCAACGGCGACGTCATCACCGACCTGCGCCTGGCCGACGCCGTCGCCGCCCACCGCCGGGCGGGGCTGCCGGCCACCGTCGTCGTCGTCCCCTTCGTCAGCCCCTACGGCATCGTCGAGGTGGACGGGGAGGAGCGGGTGGCCGGCTTCCGGGAGAAGCCGCAGCTGCCCTACTGGATCAACGCCGGCATCTACATCCTCACCCCGGAGGTGATCCCGCTCCTGCCCGACCGCGGGGACCACGAGGTCACCACCTTCCCGCAGCTCAGCGCGCAGCGCCGCCTGGGCGCCTTCCGTGCGCGAGCCTTCTGGCGCGGCGTCGACACCGTGAAGGACCTCTCCGAGGTGGCCGAGGCGATCGACCGAGGGCTGGTGCTGACCGCCTAGCCGGCGGGCCCGCCCCCCGCCTCGCGCTCTAGCAGGATCGTCACCGGCCCCTCGTTGTGGATCTCCACCAGCATCACCGCCCCAAACCGCCCCGTGGCCACGGGGACACCGTGCGCGCGCAGGGCGTCGTTGAAGACCTCGTAGAGCGCCTCGGCGGCGGCGGGCTCGGCCGCCTCGAGGAAGGACGGCCGCCGCCCGCGGGTGGTGTCGGCGTAGAGGGTGAACTGGGAGACGCTCAGCACCGCGCCCCCCACCTCCAGCAGGGAGCGGTTCATCTTCCCGGCGTCGTCCTCGAAGATGCGCAGGTGGACGAGCTTGGCCGCCAGCTCGCGCGCCACCGCCGCTGTGTCGCCGCGGCGCACCCCCACGAACGCGACGACCCCGCGGCCGATCTCCCCCACCACCGCCCCGTCCACGCGCACCGCCGCCCGGCGCACGCGCTGGACGACCAGGCGCATCAGCCGCCGACCCGCTCCCGCACCTGCCCGAGCCGCGTCGCCACCGCCTCCAGCGTCTCCGCGCGCTTGGGGAAGGCGAAGCGCACGTACCGGCGCCCCAGCGCGGGGTCGTGGAAGAAGGAGGAGCCAGGCACCGTCGCCACCCCGCCCTCGGCGGCCAGCCGGTGGGCGAAGGCCACGTCGTCCTCGCCGCCGAGCGCCGTGAAGTCGGCCATCACGTAGTAGGCGCCCTGCGGGACCACGGGACGAAAGCCGGCCTGCCGCAGGATCGCCACCAGGCGGTCGCGCCGGGCCTGGTAGGCGGCGGCCAGCTCCGCGTAGTAGGAGCGCGGGAAGCGCAGTGCCACCGCCCCCGCCTCCTGCAGCGGCGCCGCCGCCCCCACGGTGAGGAAGTCGTGCGCCCGCCGGATGCCGTCGGTCACCGCGGCGTCGCGGACGATGCACCACCCCACCCGCCATCCGGTGACGCTGTAGGTCTTGGAGAGGCTGTTCACCGTGATGGTGCGCTCGGCCATGCCCGGCAGCGCCGCCAGCGAGCAGTGCGCGGCGCCGTCGTAGAGGAGGTGCTCGTAGACCTCGTCGGTGATGGCGAAGGCGTCGACGGTGCGGCACAGGTCGGCGATGAGCTCGAGCTCCGGGCGGGTGAAGACCTTGCCGCTGGGGTTGTGCGGCGTGTTCACGATGATGGCGCGGGTGCGCCGGGTGACGGCAGCGCGGAGCTCGTCCGGGTCGAAGGGGATGCCCGGCCGGTCCAGGTCCAGCCGCACGTACCGCGGCACCGCTCCCGACAGCAGCGCGTCGGGCCCGTAGTTCTCGTAGAAGGGCTCGAAGACGACCACCTCGTCCCCGGGGTCGACCACCGCCAGCAGCGCCGCCATCATCGCCTCGGTGGCGCCGCAGGTCACGGTGACGTGGCGGTCGGGGTCCACCTCCACGCTGTTGTACCAGGCGAACTTCTCGGCGATGGCCGCCCGCAGGCGCGGCGAGCCCCAGGTGATGGCGTACTGGTTGTAGCCCTCCCGCAGCGCCGCCACGGCCGCCTCCAGGAGCTCGGCGGGCGGGTCGAAGTCGGGGAACCCCTGGGCCAGGTTGATGGCCCCGTGGAGGGTGGCCACCCGGGTCATCTCCCGGATGACCGACTCGGTGAACAGGCTGACGCGCTGCGCGGTGCGGCCCCGCGTCCGGGGCCCCTCGCCGAGGGACATCCGCTCCCTCCCCTGCGGCGCCCGCCCTACCCGTGGAGGAGCTGGCGGACCAGCTCGCGGGCGTCGTAATAGACGCGGTGGCGGGTGATCCGCCCGTCCCGCACCTCCCAGAAGGCCGCGAAGGGGTGGCGGTAGGCGCGCGGGGCGGCGGGGACGCGGCCCGGGAGGCGCAGGTGGATGGTGCGGTGGCGCCCCGTCACCGTCCCCTCGGCGGAGACCCGGTCCCCGTCCACCAGGAGCGCGTCCAGCGTCACCACCTCCTCCCACTCGCGGAAGAAGCCCTCGAAAGCCCGCCGGATGTGCTCGCGGCCGCGCACGGCCGGGCTCGAGGGAAACTCCAGCACCGCGTCCTCGGCGTAGAGCGCCACGAGGGCCTCCAGGTCGCGGCGGTTGAGCGCCTCCACCTGGCGGCGCACCACCGCGGCCGCCGCGCGGCCGCCGGCCGCCCCCGCGGGCCGCCGGCCGGGGCGCCCCCGCACCGCGGGCCGCTCCCTACTCCGGGAGGACCCGCTCGACATTGAAGACATCGCTGACCTGGCTGACCCTCTGGACCACGGAGCGGAGCTGCTCCAGGTTGTGCACGTCCAGCACAATGTTCACGATGGCCACCTTGTCCTTGCGCACCCGCGCGTTCACCGAGACGACATTGGTGCGGGACTCGGCGATGGCCGCCAGCACGTCCTTGAGCAGGCCCACCCGGTCGAAGGCCTCCACCTCCACCTCGACCGGGTAGCTGCCGTTCTGCAGGCTCTCCCACTCCACCTCCAGGAGGCGCTCGGGGTGGCTGCGCAGGAAGGCCATGTTCGGGCAGTCGGCCCGGTGGACGGCGACCCCGCGCCCGCGCGTCACGTACCCGACGATGCGGTCCCCCGGCAGCGGGGTGCAGCAGCGGGAGAAGCGCACGAGCGCGTTGTCGACGCCGCGCACGCGCACGCCCCCCCGCGCCCCCCGGGCCGCCGGAGGGGCGGCGCCGTCGGGCGGCGCCGGCTCGGCCGCCGCCGGGGTCTCTCCCCGCAGCGCCTGGACGACGGAGAGGATCGAGACGTCGCCGTTGCCCACCGCCGCCAGGAGCTCCTCCTCCGAGGGCAGCCCGAGGGTGCGGGCCACCTCCCGCAGGCGCTCCGTCCGCAGGGCCGCCACCCCTCCGCCGGTGCGCCGCAGCTCCTTCTCCAGCAGCTCCCGCCCCCGCTGGATGTTCTCCTCGCGCCGCTCCCGCTTGAACCACTGCTTGATCTTCGTGCGGGCGTTGCTGGTGGCGACGAAGGTCAGCCAGTCGCGGCTGGGTCCGCTGGCGGTCTTACTGGTGATGATCTCGACGATGTCCCCCGTGCGCAGCCGGTAGGAGAGAGGGACGAGCCGCCCGTTCACCCGGGCGCCGGTGGCCCGGTGCCCCACCTCGGTGTGGATGCGGTAGGCGAAGTCGATGGGGGTGGCGCCGGCCGGCAGGTCGACCACGTCGCCCTTGGGGGTGAAGACGAAGACCTCGTTCTGGAAGAGGTCGAGCCGCACCGACTGGACGAAGGCGCGGGCGTCCTGCACCTCCTGGTGCCACTCCAGGAGCTGGCGCAGCCAGGAGAGCTTCTGCTCCAGGGCGCGCTCGGCCGGCTTCCCCTCCTTGTACTTCCAGTGGGCGGCGATGCCGTACTCCGCCTCGTGGTGCATCTGGGCGGTGCGGATCTGGATCTCCAGCGGCTCCCCCTCGTAGAGGACCGCGGTGTGCAGGGACTGGTAGCCGGTGGTCTTCGGGTTGGCGATGTAGTCGTCGAACTCGCCGGGGATGGGCCGCCACAGCGAGTGGACCACGCCCAGCGCCGCGTAGCACTCCGGCACCGTGTCGACGATGATGCGCACGCCCAGCCGGTCGTAGATGCGGGCCACCGAGGCCCCCGCATACTTGGGCCGCTGCATCTTCCGCCAGATGGAGTAGATGTGCTTCGGCCGGGCGCTGATGCTGTAGCGCTCCACCCGGATCCCCGCGCGGTTGAGCTCCCGGTGCAGCACGTCGATCACCCGGTCGAGGAAGGCCGTGCGCTGCTCCTCCGCCTGGGCCAGCTGGGTGGCGATGTCCTGGTAGGCCTCGGGGTTGAGCTCGCGGAAGGCCAGGTCCTCCAGCTCCGACTGGAGCTGCCCGATGCCCAGCCGCTCGGCCAGCGGTGCGTAGATGTCCAGGGTCTCCTGGGCGGTGCGCTTGCGCTTCCACTCGGGCAGGGGGGCCAGGGTGCGCATGTTGTGCAGCCGGTCGGCCAGCTTGATGAGCACGATGCGGATGTCGTTGGCCATGGCGAGGAACATCTTGCGCAGGCTCTCCGCCTGCCGCTCCTCGCGCGTCTGCCACTGGATGCGGCCCAGCTTGGTGACGCCGTCGACCAGCCCGGCGATCTCCGCGCCGAAGCGCTCCTCCACCTGCTGGAGGGTGACCCCCGTGTCCTCGGCCACGTCGTGCAGCAACGCCGCGGCGAGGGTCACCGGGTCCAGCCGCAGGTCGGCCAGGATGCGGGCCACGGCCAGGGAGTGCTGGACGTAGGGTTCGCCGGAGGCGCGGGTCTGGCCGCGGTGGGCCTCCTCAGCGAAGAGGTAGGCGTCGCGCAGGACGTCCAGGTCGGCGCGGGGGAAGTGCGCCCGGACCCGGGCGATGAGCTCCTGCACGTCCCGGGGCAGGTCCTGAAACGCGCTCTGATGGCGGCGCTGCTCGAGCCACTTCACCGTGGTCACCGGCGGCCGGCGCTGTCGCCGCTGCGGGCCCTCGACGGTGGCCGGCCGGGGGCCGACAAGGCTTTCCTCTTAGGGTAACACGAACGGGCCGTCTGCGCGACGGCAAGGGCCTCAGGGCGTGGTCTGGATCAGCTCCCGATAGGCGTCGTAGGCGGGCTTGGGCCGGGCCGCCCCGTCCAGGACGCCGTAGCTGCGCGCCTCCGGGTTGGCGTCGGAGTCGTGCAGCTTGAACCAGAAGACCTTGGCCGCCCCCAGCGAGCGCAGGACCGGCAGGTGGTCCCGCAGCCACTGCGCCTGGCCTTGCGGTCCCTGGTAGCGCGGGTCGGTGAACCCCTTGGCGGCCTGCTCGGCCGGGTCGCTGGGGTAGTCGGTCTCCGTGACCCAGATCGGCCTGTCTCCGACCCCGAAGCGGGTCAGGGTGGACCGCACGTAGTCCATCTTCGCCTGCATCCACTCCGGGCGGTAGACGTGGGCGGTCATCACGTCGAAGTTCGGCCCCGCCGGGTACTGCGGGTCGCTCAGGATGTCTTCCAGGAAGTCCGGGTCGAGCAGCCTGCCGCCCAGGGCCAGCCCGCCCAGCACCACCCGGGCGCGCGGGTTGGCGCTGCGGACGGCCTGGGCGGTCACCTGGAGCCAGTAGGCGTACTGCTGCGGCGTGCCCCGCCAGGCGCCCAGCAGGTCCGGCTCGTTCCAGACCTCCCAGTCCAGCACCTGCGGGTATTGCCCGACGAAGCGGGCCACGAACTCCCGCCAGGCCCGCTCGTCCCGGGGCGGGTAGAAGATCACCTCTTCTGCGGGAGTGCCCGGCGGCGCGGAGGAGTTCCACGCCGGCGGCCAGCCCAGCTGCACGAGCAGCCGCAGCCCCAGGCCGGCAGCCTCTGAGACCACCTGCGTCCAGATGGCGTCGTTCCAGTCCACCGGCCCGGTGGGCTGGACGCGGCTCTGCCCGACGGCGAAGCGCACGTACCCGATGCCGGCCTGACTGGCCAGCTGGAACGCCTGGGGGGTCACCGGAGCCGGGAAGCCGGCGCCGGTGGAGACCCCCCAGACGGGATCCCCTGGCGGCTGCGGGAGCGCGCCGGCGCTCCCGCAGCCGCCCGCCATCAGCGTGGCCATCACCAGCAGACCGGTGCGAATGCCGTCCGCCGTCAGACGCCAACCCACCGCTCTCCTCCGTCGTGTACCGGCCCGACCTCCCTGTCCGAGACGTCCGAGGGACGGGCAGGGTTTAGGGCGGAGAGGCTGAAAGGCCGGACGGGCCTCGACCGGAGGGAATCCCGTCAGGAGGGTTTGTCGGCCGGAGGGACCGGGCCCACCACCCGGCGCAGCAGCGAGGAGGCCGGACCGAAAGCCTCGGCCAGCAGCTGCTCCAGGGCGTGCCGCTCGCGCTCGCCCTCCGCGTGGCGCGCCGAGGTCAGCAGGTCGCGCCGGCCGCCGTTGCCGGGCTCGAGCAGCCACCGCCCCTCCACCACTTCCCGCTGCACCACGCCCGCCTCGACCAGGGTCTCGAGCGCCGCCTCCACGGCGGGCAGGTCGAACCCGGCCGCCTGGAACGCCGCCGCGACCCCCTCGTCCGGCCAGCGCAGCGGGCCGGGGAGGTCGCGCAGGACCCGGTAGGCGGTGGCCAGGCGGGCGCGGGAGGGGAAGCGCGTCTCGAGCTGCGCGCGCCGCCGGGCGGCGTCGTCGAGGTGGTAGGCCAAGACGACGGTGGCCACACCGCCGTCGAGACCGGCGAGCGCGGCCGCCTCGGCGAGGCCCGCGCGGGTGAAGGGGAGGGTAGCCACGACGACCTGGCGGACGTCGGCGGGGGCAAGCGCTTCCGCAAGTCCCGCGGCCACGAGCACGGCCACCTTGCCATCCTGGAAGAGCTGGGCCACCACGCGGCGCACCCGCGGCGGGAGCCCCGGGTGGACGTAGGCGACGGACCGTCCCGCCTCGCGAAGGCGCCGGGCCAGCGCGACCGCTTCCTCAGGCGTGGCGGCCGCCACGACGGTCGGCCCTCCCCGCTCCGGGAGGGCAGCCAGCAGCGCCTCCCGGTCCGCACCGCGCCGGTCCACCAGCCGCAGGTTGGTACGCCGGTAGCCGTCGTCGAGGAGGACCGCCTCCGGGCCCCCCGGGACCGGCGCCTGCGCCCACCAGAAGGTGAGGACCGGGGGAGACGCCCTGCCGGGCGACAGCGGCAGCGGGGCAGCGGCGTCGTCGTCCACCACCTGGACCACGCCCCGCGGCGGCAGCAGGTCTCCCTCCCGGGCGACCCACTCGGCGCTCGCCACCACGATCTCCGCCGTGCCGCGGGCCAGCGCCCGGGCCAGCCGCTGCCGCGCCCGGAACGACAGCGCCCCGTGCGCCGCGTCCACGCGCAATCCCACATCGCGCAGCACCGGCCGGTACATCTCCACCCAGGCGTCTACCTGGCTGGCCAGCGGCAGCACCAGCAGGACAGGCGTCCCCTGCCGCGCCGCCAGGGCCGCCGCCGCGGCGACCGCGGTGAGAGCGCCCCGCCGGCCCGGGCCGAGCGTCGTGACGGCCGGCCGCCCGGCCAGGGCGGCGGCCACCACCTGGCGCTGCAGGTCGCGGAAGGGGCGGCCGCCCTGAAGGTGGATGCGCAACTGCTCGAGCACGGCCCCCTCGTCGAGCTCCGCCCACCCCTTCCACAGCGGTGCGTCCGCCGGCGACGGGTCCTCGCGCTGGATGTAGATGTTGAGGCCGAAGGGCCGGTCGCCGCCGCCGGTGCGCTGGGCGGCGGTGGCAGTGTAGCGCGCACCGGCGTCTATCGACGGGGCCAGGCGGGCGGCCAGCGCGGCGCTGACGTACCCCAGGCGCTCCCCTCCGTCACGGCAGACCGCCACGGCGTGCGGGTCGTGCGGGTTGGCCGGCTCCCGGACCAGGCGCAACGGCTCGCCGGGGCGCACCTGCGCCACGAGCGCCTGCCGCCCCTCGAAGGTGACCCCCGCCACCTTGGTGTAGAAGGCTCCGGCGTCCTCGATCCCCCGCAGCGCCGGCCCCAGGTAGTCGTCGGCCCGGGCGAAGAGGCGCTCCAGGAGCAGCCGGCCGTCGGCCAGCACCGCCTCCAGGTCGAGGCCCGGGATGGCCAGGTCGCGCACCACCAGCGCCGCCCGCTCCTCCTCCCCCCAGCGGTCCACCTCCACCGTGCAGGCCAGGTCGAGCGGCGTGCCCGTGAAGGCCAGCACCTCGGCGGCATCGCCGCGGGCAAAGCCGATGGCCTCGACCGCGTGGCGGCCGTCGGTGAGGGTGAGGCGCAGGTGCCCCTCCCCCACCACCCGGGTGGCCAGGGGCCGGGCGCCGCGGACCACGAAGAGCGGCTCGGGGTGGCCGGCGCCGAAGGGGCCGAGGCGCTCCACCTCGCGCGCCAGCTGCGGGGTCACGTCCGCCAGCGCCACCTCCGCGTCGACGACGAGCTGGGGCAGGAGGTCCTCCGGGCGCAGGCGACGCCCGGCTTCCCGGAGGAAGCGCTCGCGGAAGGCGGGGATGCGCTCCGCGTCCACGGTGAGGCCCGCTGCCAGCGCGTGGCCGCCGTAGCGGGCCAGGAGGTCGGCGCACGCGCCCAGCGCCTCCACCATGGAGAGGGCCTCCACGCTGCGGGCGGAGCCGCGTCCTACGCCCTCCTCCACCGCAATCATCACCACCGGCCGGAGGTACCGCTCGCGCAGGTGCGCGGCGACGATGCCGACGACCCCTGGGTGCCACCCATCCGCGGCCAGCACGAGGGCGGGTGCCTGGGTCAGCCCTTCCGCCTCGACCCGCGCCACCGCCTCGGCCAGGACGCGGTCGCACAGCTCCTGCCGTCGCCGGTTTTCAGCGTCGAGCGCCGCCGCCAGCGCCGCGGCCTCCTCCGGGTCCTCCGTGGTGAGCAGGCGCACCGCCACCGCGGCGTCGGCCAGCCGCCCGGCGGCGTTGAGCCGCGGGGCCACCGCGAAGGCTACGTCGCGCGGCCGCACCGGGGCGCTCAAGCCGGCCTGGCGCAGCAGCGCGGCCAGCCCCAGCGTCGGCGCCGTCCCCAGCCGGGCCAGGCCGTGGCGCGCCAGCAGCCGGTTGTCTCCCACCAGAGGCACGACGTCGGCGATGGTCCCCACCGCGGCCAGGTCGAGGAGATCCCAGGGTTCGTCCGCGCCCAGCAGGTGCGCCACCGCGCGGACCGCCTGGAAGGCCAGACCGCAGGCGGCGTACGGGGTGACCGGGGGCTGGTCGCGCCGCTTCGGGTCGACCACCGCCAGCGCCTCGGGGAGGGCGGGTCCGGGCTCGTGGTGGTCCAGGACGATCACGTCGAGCCCTACCTGGCGGGCCAGCGCCACCTCGGCCAGCGCGGTGACGCCGCAGTCGACGGCCACCAGCACCCCCGGCCCGCCCAGCCGGGCGATGGCCCCGGCGTGCAGGCCGTACCCCTCCACCGCCCGTCGGGGGACGAAGGCCTCGACCGCGCCACCCAGACGGTGCAGGCCACGCACCAGGATGGCCGTGGCGGTGACCCCGTCGGCGTCGTAGTCGCCGTAGACGATCAGGCGCTCTCCCGCGCGCACGGCGCGGGCCAGGCGCGCGGCGGCGACCTCCAGGTCGCGCAGCGCCGCGGGGGGCGCGAGGTCCGCGAGCGGAGCGGCCAGCCACCGTTCCGCCGCCGCCGGGTCGGTGATGCCACGGGCCACCAGCACGCGCGCGGTGGGGAGGGTCAGGCCGAGGGTCTCGGCCAAGCGTGCGGCCGCCGCCGGGTCTCCCGGCCGGAGGATCCAGCGGGCGGGAGGGCGGAGCGCCGGCACGCCGGTCAGGAGCGGGGCAGGCGCTGGGTCTCGTCCGCCGGGGCGGCCATGGCGGGGCGCTCGCGTTCCCCCTCGCGCCGCTCCAGCTCGCGCAGTCGCGCCTCGGCGGCGCGCAGGCGGCGGCGCAGGTCGCGCTGCGCCAGCAGGCTGACGACGTAGACCACCAACCCTCCGACCACGGCGGCGACGATGGTGGCCAGGGCCAGCGAGGTCCCGGCGGACCAGAACAGGAAGGTGAGCACGACCGGCTGCGGGTTCTGCACGGCGAAGACCGTGACCGCCACCATGAGCAGGAGGGCCACGATCAGCAGACCCTGCACGCCCTCACCTCCCTCCACGGCGGCGCGTCCCGGCCGGTGTCCCGGCGCGGCGGCATGCCCTCACCGGCGCCGCCGTCGGCGCTGCCGCGCCGGTTCCGTGTGCAGGCGGGCGGGCGCAGGCGCCGCCCCCACCGCCGCCGCCTTCGCCGCTGGGGGCGTCTCCACGGCGGGCCGGGCCGCCGGAGACCGCCCGGCCCGCCGCTCCGCCCACAGGTGCCACTCCACCAGCAGCGGGCTGGCCACGAAGATGGAGGAGTACGTGCCCGTGACCACGCCGGCCCCCAGCCCGAAGATGAAGTCCCGCAGCGTCGGCCCACCGTAGAAGTACAGGATGAGCAGGGCGATGATGGCGCCGAAGCCGGTGGTCAGCGAGCGGACCAGCACCTCCAGGATCGACCGGTTCACCAGGCGCGGGAACGGCTCCCGCGTGCGCAGCTGCTGGTTCTCGCGGATGCGGTCCAGGATGACCACCGTGTCGTTGATGGAGTAGCCCACCACCGTGAGCAGCACGGCCACGAAGGAGGAGTCCACCGTGCGGCGCGTGAGGGCGTACAGCCCCAGGACGATGAGCAGGTCGTGGACCAGCGCCACGTCGGCGGCCAGGGCGAAGCGCACCGACCGGAAGCGCCAGGTGATGTAGAGGACCTGCAGGGCCAGCCCGACCAGGACCGCCACCACCGCCTGCCGCCGCAGCTCCTGGCCGATGCGGGGGCCGACGCGCTCCGCCCGCAACACCTGCGCGCCGCCGTACTGGGCGGAGAAGGCGCGCTGGAGGCGGGCCACCTCGGCCTCCTCCAGGACGCGGGTGCGGATGAGCACCTCGCGGGGCCGGTCCCCGGCCTTCTGGATCTGCGCCTCCTCCAGCCCGAACCCACCCAGGGTGGCGCGCACCTCCGCCAGCGATGCCTCGCGCCCCAGCTGGAGGTCGAGCAGGGTCCCGCCGGTGAAATCGATGCCGAAGTCGATCCCCCAGGCGGCGATGCCCACTAGCCCCGCGACGATGACGAGCGCGGAGAGGAGGTAGCCCCAGCGCCGGTTGCCGATGAGGTCCCAGGTGCGCACGGTCCTCCCCTACAGCCCGAAGCGCAGGTATCGGTCGAGCGGCGGGCGCGCCGCCGTGTCGACCAGCACCCGGGTGACCAGGATGGCGGTGACCATGCTGATGAGCACGCCCAGGAAGAGCGTGGTGGCGAAGCCCTTGATCGGGCCGGTGCCGAGCGCGAAGAGCACGGCCGCCCCCACGAGCGTCGTGACGTTGGAGTCGAGGATGGCCGACCAGGCCCGGCTCCACCCCGACTGGATGGCGGCGCGCAGGGTCTTGCCGCTGCGCAGCTCCTCCTTCACCCGCTCGAAGATCAGAACGTTGGCGTCGATGGCCATCCCCACCGAGATGACGAAGGCGGCGATCCCCGGCAGGGTCATGGTGGCGTTGAGCGCGGTCAGGGCGGCGAAGAGGAAGAGGGCGTAGAGCAGCAAGGCCAGGTCGGCCAGCGCTCCCGGGAGACGGTAGAGGACCACCATGAAGGTGACCACCAGCACCACGGCCACCGCGCCGGCGCGCAGGCTCAGGTCGAGGGAGTCCCGCCCCAGCGTGGGCCCGACCGTGCGCCGCTCCACGACCTCCACCGGCACAGGGAGGGCCCCGGCGCGCAACAGAACGGCCAGGTCGCGCGCCTCGGTGATGTCGGCGAACCCGCCGCTGATTTGCCCCTGCCCGCCGGGGATGCGGTCGCGGATCACCGGGGAGGAGATGACCCGGTTGTCCAGCACGATGGTGAGGTAGCGGCCGATGTTCCGCGCCGTGTGCTCCTCGAAGGTGCGGGCGGCCGAGCTCTTGAACCGGAAGTTCACCACCGGCTCCCCGGTGGCCACCTGCCCCTCGGCGAAGCCCGCCTGGGCGTCGGCCAGGTCGGCCCCGGTGAGGATGACCCGCTTGCGCAGCGGCAGGGTCCGCCCGTCCGGCAGCGTCACCACCGTCCCGGCGGCGTTCCAGCGGGCCCCCTCCGGGAGGGAGCGGTCACCGGTGTCCACGAACTCCAGGAGGGCCGTCTGGCCGATCAGGCGGATGGCCCGCTCGGGGTCCCCGACCCCCGGCAGCTCGACGATGATCCGCCGGTCACCCACGCGCTGGATGGTCGGCTCGACCACGCCCAGCTGGTCGATGCGCGCCTCGATGCGCCGCATGGCCGCGTCGACCACCTCGGGCGTGGCCCGGACCTGCGGCGTGTCGCGGGCCTCCAGGACGAGGCGGCTGCCGCCCTGCAGGTCCAGGCCCAGGTTCACGCGCAACGCCGGCGGGCGCAGGCGCGGGCGGTACCCCTGGAGCTCCAGGGGGGCAAAGGCGACCTGGAAGGCCAGCAGGGCCAGGGCGAGGACGATGAGGAGACGCCACGTCCGGGACACGTCACCGGCTCCTTTGTCTGCATGTGACCGGCTCGCGGGCCCGCTGCCGGGCGCAAAAAAGCGGACGTCGTGGCGGCGACCGGCGTCCCTCCGGCGGGGACCGAGGACCCCGCCGGGCGCCGAAGGCCCCACGCGGGTCCGCGCGACCACTCGTCCGGCCGTCCCGGGACATCCCTGGACGGCAATCCGGCTGCATTATACCATGGCGGTGACATGACGCTCTTCCCCGAGGTCGACGGCGCGCCGGCCTCTCCCCTCCGCCTCGGCGACTGCGCGGTGTACACCGGGACCTGCTCCTGGGCCGATCCCAGCTTCGTGCAGAGCGACTTCTACCCGGAGGCGGTGCGGACCCGGCCGCGCGCCCGGCTGCAGTACTACGCCTCGGTCTTCCCCACGGTGGAGGTGGACGCCACCTACCACGCGCTGCAGCCGGCGGAGCGGGCGGTGCAGTGGGTGGAGACGGTGCCGGAGCCCTTCCTCTTCAACATCAAGGCCTTCGCCTGGCTCACCTGGCACGACAGTGACCCGGCGCGGCTGCCACGGGAGATCTTCGTGCTGCTGCCGCGGCCGCTCCAGGTGGAGAAGCGCCTGGCGCCGAGCCGCCTCCCCGAGGAGATCGTCACCAGCGTGTGGGACTACTTCGCCGCCTTCATCGACGCCCTGCGGTTGCGCGAGCGGCTGGGCTACGTCCTCTTCCAGTTCCCCAAGGGGTTGGGCTACACGCCGGAGCTCTTCACCTACCTGGACGCCTGGGAGCTGTACCTGCAGAACTGGCCGGTGGCGATCGAGGTGCGGCACCGCGAGTGGTACCAGGGCAAGGCCCGCGCCATGCTGCTGGGCTACCTGCGCGAGCACGGCTTCGCCCACGTCATCGCCGACATGGCCCCGGTGCGCTACCTCCCCGAGCCGCTGGTCGAGGTGACCGCCGACTGGTCGGTGGTGCGCTTCCACGGGCGCAACCCGGCCCTGGCCGAGAAGGGGGTCTCCACCCAGCAGGCCTACGACTACCTGTACACGCCCGAGGAGCTCCGCCCCTGGGCGGAGACGGCCGAGCGGCTGGCTGCGGACGTGCGGCGGCTCTACCTGATGTTCAACAACCACGCGCGGGGCCAGTCCGCCCGCAACGCGCGGGAGCTGCAGCTCCTGCTGCAGGAGCGTGCGGCCGGGGCGCGCCCGCGCTCGGAGGTCGGCGAGCCCACCCAGCCCGGCCTCACCCCGTCGCTCGGCGATCCCGCCTGAGCGGCGCCCAGACCTCCCGGCGCAGCCGGGCCCGGTCATAGCCGAGCGGCTCCAGCACCGTCTCCGCCGCCCGGAGCAGCAGGTCGGCGTAGTACTCCACGTCCGGGCTCCAGTCCGTCCCCACCAGCGCCAGCGGCCGCACCCGCTCCTCCGGGATCCGGGCGCGACGGTCTACCACGACGTACCGGACCGCCTCGCCGGGGTGGAGGCGGACCCGGCTGCGGGCCAGCGCCCGCGCCGCCAGGGCCACGGGGTGGTGGCTGCGGTAGGCCTCCGGTGCCTGGGAGAGGGTGGTGGTGAGGGCCAGGGCGGATGCGGGGACCGACCCCTCGCGCAGCTGCACCAGCGCCTCCGCCAGCACTGCCAGGGCCCGGGGGACGAGCCGGCGCAGCTCCGCCAGGTCGCGGGCCTGGACGAGCACCTGCAGGAGGGCCTCCTGGGTCTCGACGACCAGCGGGGGGACGTCCGAGCGGCGCACCTCGATCCCGCGCACCTTCGTGGTCCCGTCGGTGAAGACCCCCAGGTACCGGTTGGGCACCCCGACCCCGGGGTGGGTGCGCGCGGGGAGGAAGGCGATCCAGCGGTAGAGCCCCTCGACGAAGATGGGGAGCCCGGTGGCGCGCTCGACCTCCCGGGCGAGCGCCGCGTACGCCTCGGGACCGGCCCCGGGACGCTGCAGCCACATCGCGTCCACCAGGGCGTGGAGCAGGCGGAAGCCTTGTGCCTCAGCCACCTCCTTGGCCCGCAGCAGCATCTCCCGGGCGAAGGCGGTCGTCGCCTCGTGCGCCTCGATCCGCCCGAAGCGGGCGTTGCGGTAGCCGAGGTAACCGAAGCTGCAGACCAGGCACCACTTCAGGGCCGTCTGCCGCTGGTCGTACAGCGCCCGCGCGGGACCGGTGGTCTCGGCGCGCCGCCGCTTGTAGTAAGCGCGCCGCGCCAGCAGCGGCTCCAGCACGGCCGGCACGAGCCCCTGCCGCCGCCGGCAGACCCGGTGCCCGATCTCCGGCACGGGGCGCCCCGCCGCCCCGCAGCAGGCGCAGTTCACCGTCTCGGGGGAGAGGTTAAAGCGCGCCATCATCGTCGGGTACATCGAGGCGAAGTCCAGCTCGCCCACCCCCTCGAAGACGCCCACGAGCGGCTGGTAGGCCAGACCGCCCTTGTCGGTGGTGAGCAGCTCGGCGGCGGTCTTGAACGCCTCCGGCTCGCGCTTGTGCCAGGGGACGAGCACGCCCTGCGCCACCGCCCGGTCGACCTGCATCGAGGAGATGGCCGTCCCCACCGAGGTCCGGGCCAGAGACTGGACGGGCAGGCGCGCCAGACGGGCGATCTCCAACAGGCCCCCCAGCTCGGATTCGCTGAACAGGAAGGAGTTCTGCAGGTCGATGTGCCACCGCCCGGCCAGCATCTGTGCGCCGGCGGTGTGTACCGTCTGGCCGTAGGTGACGTAGGAGCGGGCGCGCCGCGTGCGCACGGCGGCGTGCGGGTCGCGGTTGAGCGCCAGGGGGATGCCGATGGCCCGGCTCAGCCGCCGCAGGCGCGGCAGCAGGAAGGCGTCCCCCCACTCGGTCAGGAGCAGGTCGGGGTCGTAGCGCTGCAGCATCCGGTTGAGGCTGTGCAGCAGGTCCTCCGGCCGCTCGCCGCTCACCACCACGTGCTCGCCCGGGACGGCGATCTCCAGCTCCCCTGGACGGCCGTGCCCCGGGTGGACCGGGTCCCCACTCAGGCGGAGGTGCATGGTGACCAGCGGCGGCACCGCGTACTCCAGGTCCTCGGGGCTGTCCAGGGGGTGGATCGCCCGCAGGCGGCCGTCGGCCACCTCGACCTCGTAGCGGCCCAGCGGGAAGAGCCGCGTCTCGTAGAGGTAGAGCTGCGGGAGCCCGATGTCGCAGGAGAAGAGGGTGAGGCCCGGCAGGCGGCCGGCCACCTCCACGGCCCGCGGCAGGAGGAGCGGGCGGTGGACGGCCACCCGCACCACAGGGAGCTCCGCCCCGGAGAGGAGCTCCTGGCGCCGGGTGGGCTCCAGGTCGGCGGCGATCCCGGCCCGGGCGAGCGTCGGCCCCAGGTGGGCCAGGCGGGCGCGGGGCCCGGTCACGTAGAAGGCCGGCCGGTAGAGGGTCCGGGCGACGTGCGGGTGGCCCGCTTCGTCGAGGAACCACAGCACCATCCCCGCGGCGTCAGGGTAGACGTCGAAGAGCCAGCCGCGGAACGCCCGGCGGCCGGTCACGCCGTTTCACCCGTCCGCGCCGATGGGCAGGGCCACCTGCTCGCCGGCAGGCGGGCGCAGCGCCTCCGCCTCCTTGTCGTGCGCGGCCAGCAGCTCCGCCAGGTCGGCCAGGCGGCGCTCGTGGCTCACCACGGCCTTCGCCACCTCGAGGAGCATCGCCAGCAGGATGGTCTCGAAAGGGGAGGCGTGCGACTGGTAGGCGCCGGCGGCGGCGTGGTGCCGGGCGGCGCTGAAGAGGCGGTCCAGGACCTCCTGGTCTTCCCGCCGGAGGGCCCGGCGGAACCGGCTGAAGGCGGCCAGCTCCTGGTCGACCAGCTGGGTCATCGTGGCCACGGTGCGTCCCATCGATCCTCCTCCCACCACCGTCTACCACCACCGTCGGGCGTGCAGGACCGGGATGGCCGGCTGCCAGAGGGCTTCCCGCCCGCTCCCCTCCTCACGGATCCGCCATCCCTCCTCCCCCACCGTCACCCGGACTCGCCGCACCGCCCGCTCCTCCAGGCGTCCCAGGAACCACTCCCGCCCCGGCGGAGTGGCCAGGTCCGGGCAGGCCGCCACCACCGTCCAGGGGAGGGCCAGCAGGCGGTCCAAGGCGTCCAGCACCCGGCGGAAGACCCGCACCGCCTCGCTGCGGTGGAGGTTCTCGTCCAGGAGGGCGTCCAGCGGGCCTGAGAGGAACAGGGCGCTGGGACCTCCTGCCGCGGCGATTCTGGGCAGGTGTTCCTTCAGGAGCGCCTCCAGCTGGTAGGCCGTGAAGGCCCTGGAGACGCGGATCCGCTCCAGGAACCACCGGGAGGAACGGTGGAGGCGGCGGGCCAGGTGGCCCACCAGGTAGGGGTCGAAGGCGTTGGCGCCGTCCACCACCAGCAGGGTGCGGTCTTCCCCTACCGTCCGGAGCGCCAGGAGGAGGCCCACGGTCAGACAGGCATCCGGCCCCCTCACGAGGATCAGCCCGCGCGCCGGCGGCGGCAGGAGTGGGGCATCCGGCAGGGCAAGGGTCATGGCTACCTGTCCCGTGGTGGAGTTCACCTAGCAAGTATACGAACTGATGTTCGTATGTCAAGTCGGAACGACCCAGGGAAAAAAGGCCGGCGCCCCGGCAATTGCCGGGGCGCCTAGATCCGGCTCCAGCCCGGAACGGGAGGGCTACTCTACCACCGGGTCAGAGGGTCCCTGACTCCCTGCACCCCCTTCCCGTGGGCCCCCTTGCCCGCCCCGATCCACGTCGGCACCCCCACGCTCGCCAGCGCGGCCTCCCCGCTCGTCCCGACCCGCCAGCGCGGGACCGGCGGCAACTCCGACCACTATCACCACCAGCAGCAGGGCTGCCAGGATGATCCAGGCTCGCTTCATCGTCCCTCTCCCCTCTCCTCAGTCAGAGTGCGCCCCACCACTGATGGCGAAGGCGTCCACACCATTGCGGCGCTGGTAGAGCTCCCGTGCCAGGTCCTGCTCGCGCTCGCTGAGCGCCAGCCCGGCGGTGTGGTGCAGCCGGATGACCAGGGGCACGAAGTCGAGCAGGATGGGGTGCTTCCCCAGGCTGAGGGCCAGGTCCACCCCCACGTCGGCGTAGTGCAGGGCCGTCGGCAGGCTCTCGTGCTGGGTGGTCTCGGCAGCCAGCAGCAGGGCCTGGGCGTGGGTGATCGGGTCGGTGATCTCCTCCGGCGACTCCATGATCGCCAGCGCCGTCGACCGGCCCCCTCGCCAGTTGCCGCGCAGCGCCTCCAACCGGCCCAGCTCCAGGTCGATGCGGGCGGTGGGTTCGCCGAGCCGCCGCTTGTGCGCCCGCGCCTCCACCAGCGCCTCCTCGCCCTCGGCGAAGGCCTGGCGGTCCAGGTAGACCCACCCGAGGTTGTGGAGGGCGTCGGCCACGTGGGTGAGAGCGCCGGCTTCGGCGTAGCGGTCCCGGGCCCGGGCGAAGTGGCGCAGGGCGTCCGAGAACATCCCCAGGTAGCGCTCGGCCAGCCCCAGGTTGAGGAGGGCGTTGCCCGCCTGGCGCGGGTCGCCGATGTCCTCGGCCAGGAGGAGCGCCTGCCGGCCGGCCTCCCAGGCTTCGCGGATGCGCGAGCCCTGGTAGCAGGCCGCCGTGAGGTTGGCGTAGAGCCGAGCCAGCCAGCGGCCGCGGTCGAGGTGCTGCAGGGTGGTGAGGGCGATAGCCTTGCGGAAGGCGGTGACCGCACGGTCGGCGTCCCCGAGCCGGAAGGCGCAGACCCCGGCGTGGTTCCACAACGTGGAGGCTTCGTCCGCGTCGAGGAACTCGGTGAGCTCCGCCGCCTGGACGAACAGCGCGCAGGCCTGCGGGTAGCGGCCCGACTCCTGGTACCGGCGTGCCGCCTGCTTGAGGAGTTCGACGTGGCCCAGCGCCGACATACCCGGCCCTCCCGGTCGTCTGCGTACCAGGCCCCTATGCCCCGCGGGGGGACCGGCTAGACCTCCGGCGGCCGCAGGCGGAACCGGCACCGAAGTTCCCTGCGGGTGGCCCTCGCTGCGGG
>JAVHLY010000020.1:0-24004 GCA_031081585.1 Armatimonadota bacterium | reverse complement strand
GGCCCTCGCTGCGGGTGGCCCTCCCCCGGCAGTCAATCCACCCGCTCGGCCCGCAGGACCACGGGGAGGCGGCGCGTCTCCGCGTACCAGCTGCGCACCGCCTGCAGCCCGTACTTCTCCTCGAACTTCCGGGTGATCGCCTCGACGGCGGCCGCAGCCTCGCCCGGCGGCTCCCAGCGCACCCGGTAGCGCCGGCCGCCAACGAGGACCATCCCCTCGCCGGCGCGGCGCAGGTTGCGGTACCAGTCGGTCCCGCGGCCGTGGCGGCGGGCGTAGGCCATCAGGTAGATGCGCAGAGGCCCCGCCAGCTCCGAGGCGAACCACAGCTCGACGGTGTGCTCGCGTCCCGTGCGCCGGCCGCGGGTGACCAGGCGCAGCGCGCGCTGGCGGCGCAGGAAGCGGTCGTCGGGGAGCGCCGCAGGGTCGGAGCGTCCCCGGGGCGGGCGCGGGGCCACGGCGCTAGTCGGCGGGCGGCTTGAAGCGCTCGACGGGGTTGCGACAGGCGCGACAGTAGGCGATGGCGCGGCACAGGGTCGGGCCGAAGGGCGTCTCCAGCACCACGTCGGTCGAGCCGCAGAAGGGGCAGGTGGCGGGTTCGCGGAAGGTGCGGCGCGGTACGCTGAGACCGTACGTGCGCAGCTGCTCGCGCCCGCGTGCGCTGAGGCGCGCCAGCGTCCAGGGCTCGTCGAAGGTCAGGTCCACCGTCACCTCCTCCACGCCCGGGAGGGCGGCCACCCGCTCGCGCACCGTGCGTCGGATCACCTCGATGGCCGGGCAGGCGGAGTAGGTGGGGACGAGCCGGACCATCACCCGGCCGCCGTCCCGCCGCACCTCCCGCACGAGGCCCAGGTCGGTGATCGCCAGCGGCAGCTCGGGGTCCTCGATCTGCTCCAGCACCCGCCAGACTTCGGCCTCAGCGGGTGGGGCGTCCACGGGTCTGGCGTCCACGGGCGTGGCGTCCACAGGCCCGGTCAGCGGGAGGCGGTAGCCGCCGCTCACCACCGCGCCTCCGGATCGAGCCGCCACACCGACGTCATCTCCTCCAGCAGCGCCGTCAGGTCGGGGGTGTGCCGGCCGGCCCGCCCGCCGGTGGCCGCGGGGCCCCGTCCCGGTCGCAGGCCCATCCCCTCGAGCAGCGCAGCGACCTCGTCGCGCCACCGCTCCGCCTGCTCGGACGAGGAGCGGGCGAGGAGCCCGTGCGCCACCAGGACCGCCTCGCCGTCTGTGGCCTCGAACAGGCCGAGGGCCTCACCCCAGACGGCGTCCAGCACGCGCTGCAGGCGGGCGGCGGCGGCGGGCCCGCCGCCGGCCAGGCGCTCCAGCCAGGTCTCGGCGAAGAGGCGGTGGTAGCGCTCCTCGCGCGCCAGCGTGCGGGCGAGCGCGGCCAGCGGCGCGTGCCCGCCGCTGGCCCACGTCTCCAGGCGGATGGCGTCGGCGCGGTCGTAGAGGACCATGCGTACGATGGCGAACCCCCACTCTCCGCGCCAGGCGGGCTCCCCCTCGGGGGGCGGCTCGAGCCCCCCGTCGTTGGGGCGCTCGAGCAGGACCGCGTTGCGAAAGGCCTGCGGCGGCCGGCCGAAGGCCAGCCGGTCCACCTCCTCCTCGGACCGGCCCTGCAGCCCCAGCACCATCTGGTAGAGGAGGCGGGCGTGGCCGATCTCCTCCTGGGCCACGGACGACAGCGCGATGTCCGACTCGATGTCGGGGCCGAAGCCGGTCCACTCGGCGTGGCGGTGCCCCAGCACCAGCTCGTCGTCCGCCGCCGCCAGCAGGTGGTCCGCCAGCAGTGTCGCCACCTCGGGCGCCAGGCCGGGGGTAGCGGCCCGGGGCTGGGCCATCACGCGCCCCGCCGCCGCCCGTAGACCCGTTGCTGCTCGCGGTAGCTGCCGCCGAAGCGGTAGCTCTTGTCCGTGGCCGGTTGGAACATCTCCGCGTCCTCGGGCGCGGTGGCCTCGATGGCCGTGTAGGGGACGACCCACAGGCTGACGCATGGATCCCGCCGGGCGAACTGCTCCTTCGCCAGGACGAGGGCCATCCGGGGATCGGGGGCGTGGACGTCGCCGACGTGCACGTGCGCCTCGCTCTTCGTCTCCTGACGGAAGACCGCGTAGACGCGCTCCGCCTCCGGGACGACGGCGGCGAGCTTCACCGGCTGCTCCCCTCCGGGAGCGTCTCGGTGTGGAAGGCCAGCGCCGAATAGTCGATGGTCTCCACCGGGGCGCCGAGCTGGCGCAGCATGGCCATCGCCTGGGCCCGGTGGTGCACCTCGTGCAGGAGGAGCTGCGTGGCCACCCCCCCGGCCGTCGTGCGCACGCGGCGTGCCGGCCGGTCGGGCTGGCGCACGACGTACTCCACCGGCCGGGTCCAGTCCGCGATGCTGCGCAGGACCTGCCGGGTCACCTCGGCCTGCTCGCGCCAGGCGGCCTCGAGCGGGGGGAAGTCGGTCTCGTAGAAGCGCGCGAAGGGGTGCTCCCGCAAAGGCGGGACCGGCTCCCCCTGGAGGCGGCGCACGTAGTTGGACTCCGCCAGCGGGATCTCCACCAGCGTGTGGCGCAGGGTGCGCTTGCCGAAGGGGAACTCCCGGGTGTACTGTTCGAACGTCAACCCGCGCGCGGCCGCCAGCACGCGCTCGCGGGCCATCGCCAAGTACTCGTAGATCTCCGCCGGGTCAAGGCCCTCCGCCCGTGGCATCGCCTGTGCGCCTCCTCGAACCCGTGACGTGTCGTCCGACCCCGCCGCCCGCGCCCCTGCGCCGGCCGCCCGGGCCGCCGCCCCTCGGGCCGCTGCCCCTCAGGCCGCCGCCGACCACCGCTCCAGCGCCTCGCGCACCCAGGCGTGGCGCCGCCACACCGCGTTGCGCAGGGCCAGGCGCTGCTGCGACTTCGGCCCCTCGCCGCGGATGACGTGCCGGAACTCCTCCCAGTCCGGCTCGGTGTAGACGTACTCGCCCCTGGCCTCGTCCCAGCGCAGCCCCGGGTCGGGGACGCGCAGGCCGTACTCCTGGATGAGCGGGACGAACTGGCGGAGGAACTGCTGGCGCAGCTCGTCGTTGGTCTTCACCTTGATGCGCCAGCGCATCATCGTCCGGAGGTGCGGCGAGTCGGTGTCGTGGGGGCCGAAGAAGTGCATGATGGGCGTCCACCAGCGGTCCAGCGCGTCCTGCAGCATGGCGCGCTGGCGGGGGGTGCCCTCCGCCAGCGCCTTGAAGTTGTCGATGCCGAGCCGGATGTGGAAGTCCTCCTCGTAGCAGATGCGCTTGAGGACGCGCGCGTAGGGGGCGTAGGAGCAGGCCCGCAGCGACCCCTGGGTCTGCATGGCCGCGCCGTCCACGAAGACCTGGATGACGGCCACGTCCGCCCAGGTCTCCGCCGGGTAGTGGAAGACGTTGTGGAACTTGCTCCGCCCCGCCAGCAGGTCCTCGAGCATCTGGCGCCGGGGCTTGCCCAGATCCTCCGCCACCCGGTAGAGGAGCTGGCCGTGGCCGACCTCGTCCTGCACCTTGGCCACGAGCTGCATCTTGCGGGCGAGGGTGGGGGCGCGGGGGATCCACTCCCGCTCCGGCAGCGCCCCCATGATCTCGGAGTTGGCGTGCATCTGGATGAGGCGGAGGCACTCGGCGCGGTACTGGGCCGGCATCCACTCCGTGGCCTCGATGCGCTCCCCGCGGGCGATGCGCGCCTCGAACTCGGCCAGCCGTTCCGGGTCCTCCTGGACCTGCGGCTCCATGGTCGCCTCCGGGCGGTGACCGCGCCGGCCGCCGCTCATCGCGGCGCGTGCGGCGCGGATCCGCGCGTGATCGATTCTAGGCGCCGCGCCGTGGCGGGGTCAATGCGCCGCGGCGGCGCCGGGACGCGTGCGCGCCACGCCGTGCCGGTCAGGGCGACCGCGTCCAGAAGAGCGGGTCGACGCGCACGCCGTGCACGCGCATCCCCCAGTGGAGGTGCGGGCCGGTGGCGAGCCCCGTGGCCCCCACCGTGCCCACGACCGCGCCCTGGCGCACGTGCTGTCCCGGGCTCACGGCGATGCGGTGGAGGTGCTGGTAGGTGGTGAAGACGCCGGCGCCGTGGTCGAGCACGACGGTGTTGCCGCTGAGCGGCAGCGTCTCCGCCAGCGTGACCAGCCCGTGGTGCGCCGCCCGCACCGGCGTGCCCACCGCCCCGCGGAAGTCCACCCCCAGGTGGTAGCCGCGCGGGACGCCGTTGTAGATACTGCGCACGCCGTACCCCGAGGTCACCGGCCCGTCCACCGGGCGGATGAAGGGGCCGGTCCACTGCGGCTCGGGGAGGGGATGGGCGGTGGCAGCGGCCATGCGGGCGCGCTCGCGCGCCACCAGGGCCGGGTCGAGCAGCTGCGGCGGGACGCGCAGCCGGCGCAGGCCGAAGTCGCCGCGCCGGACGACCACGTAGGTGGCGGCGCGCACCAGGCCGTCGGGGCTGGGGGCCTGTACGGTCAGCGGCAACCGGCCCGGCGGGGTGAGGGGGCTGGTGCCGACGAAGGCGCGCAGCGTCCCCTCGAACCGGTGGAGGGGCACGGTCTGGGCTCCGGCGCGCAGCTCCGCCTGGGCCGGCGCGCCCCGCACCCTGACCTCGACGGTGGCTCCCTGGACGACCGCGGCAGGGGTGGCGGTGAGGAGGAGCGGCGTGCGGGCAACCACCGGGAGGTTCGCGGCGGGCAGGAGGAGCGCACAGAGCGTGGCCAGGGCGGCGAGGAGGACGACGGCAAGGCGCGACATCTCGCGCGCTGATCTTCGCGGTGCGGCCCGCCGGATCCTCGGGACCGGCCGGCAGCGGCCGGCGGGCGCGCCGGGCTACCGCCCCAGGTTGCCGGCGTCCAGGACGATGGCGGCCGCCAGGCGGGCGGCCTGGGCCATCCGCTCCGGGTCGAGCCGGTCGACCGTGTCCTGCGGCGTGTGGATGGCCGGGTCGTTGCCGGTGTGCAGGAAGGCGGTGGGGATGCCGGCCTGCTCGAAGGGGACGTGGTCGCTCCCGTAGGCGCCGCCGGGCCGGAAGGGCTGCAGCGGCAGGCCCAGGCGCTGGGCGGCGCGGCGGGCGACGGCGCGCAGCCGGTCCGCTCCCGGGGTCTCGACGAGCAGGAGCGGGCCGCGCCCCACCATGTCCATGTTCACCAACCCCACCAGGCGCTCCCGCGTCGCCTGGACGTAGTGGCGCGACCCGTCGAGGCCCACCTCTTCCGCCCCGAACCCGACGATCTCCACCGAGAGGGGCAGGCGCACCCCGGCGAGCAGGCGCGCCGCCTCCAGGGCCGCGGCGATCCCCGAGGCGTTGTCGTTGGCCCCGGGACTCTGCGGGACCGTGTCGAGGTGCCCGCCGATGACCAGCGTGGCCGGGCTTTCTCCGGCGCGGCGGCCGACCACGTTCCAGCTCGTCACCTCCTCCACCCGCGCCTGGAGGCGCAGGTGCACCACCACCGGGCCGCGCGTCAGGAGCGCGCGCAGTCGGTCCCCTTCCTCGCCGGAGATCGTGACGGCCGGCAGCGCGGCGGGGACGCCCAGGGTGCCGGCGGGAATGGGACCGGACTCGTCGTTGTACACGATCACGGCCAGCGCCCCCGCTTCCGCCGCGTGCTCGACCTTCTCCCGGAAGGTCATGGGGTCCACACCCGCGCGCGGGCCGCGGCGCACCAGCACGACCTTGCCGCGCGCGCCCGCCCGGGCCAGTTCGTCCGGCCGGCCCACGCCCGCCTCAACCAGTGGCGCGGTCACCCCCTCCGGCGGCGTCGAGCCCGCGAGCTGGAGGACGGACGGCCGCAGGGTCAGCGCCTCGGGCGCGGTCACCCGCAGCGCCACCTCCCGTACCTCGAAGCGCGGAACGGTGAAGGGCTGGCGGCGCACCTGGTACCCCAGGTCGCGCAGCTGCGCCTCCATGTACTCCACGGCGCGCAGGTACCCCGGCTCGCCCACTGCCCGGGGCCCGATGCGCCCGGCGAGCGCGGTGGCGTGGCGCCAGGTGGCCTCGGGGGAAGCCTCGGGCAGGACCCCAGGCGCCACCGCCGCAGCGGCCGGCGGCGCGCCGGGCGCCACGGATGCCGCGGGGGCGACCGGCAGGGCCGGCGCCGGGAGGAGCAGGGCCAGGAGGAGCGGGAGGAACCGCGGGGCTCGCATCTACCGGAGAGACGTTCGCCCACCCCGCCCGGTTCCCCCGCGCGACGGGCGGAGCGGCGGACGGTCAGGCCGTGGCCAGCAGCCGGCCCAGCCGGCGGTTCACGGCCTTGAGCGTGGCCCGGATCACCGCGTCGGGGTGGTCGCGGTCGTAGGGAGCCGTGCCGACCAGGATCTCTTCGGCGCTCGGCGTGGCCAGCGCCAGGGCCACGCTCACCGCGTCCCCGGCCGGGAAGGCGGTGAAGGCGATCTCCTCGATGGCCAGGCGCCACCCCTCGGGGAGCAGCGCCGCCAGGGCGTTCACCGTGGCCTGCGCCATGGCACGCAGGGGCCCGTTGCCCACCGGGGCCCCTTCCGCTTCCCCGCGGAAGCGCTCGCCATCGCGCCCGAGCTCCACGGCGGCGGCGGCGCGGGCGGTTTCGACCGTGAGGTGCACGCCCAGCAGCCGCAGCCGCGTCACCTCCACCGGCGCGGGGGCTTCGGCCAGCCGCATCGCCTCCATCTCCCGGGCGTGCAGGATCCGGCGGTCGAGCTGCTTGGCGGCAGTCGAGGCCCGGCTGGCCAGCGTGATCAGGTCGTCGGCGGTGGCCGGCGGGTGGACCTCGGCCCGCTCGCCGGCCCGCCGGCCGCCGGCGAGGCCCACCGAGGCGGTGAGCCCGCGCACGCCGGCGACCTCGACGGCGGCGATGGCCTCGACCAGGCGCTCCGCCAGCGACTCGGCGGACTCCAGCCGGCGCGTGGTGACGATGGCGAACTCATCCCCGCCGTAGCGGGTCACGAGATCGGTGGCCGGGTCGGTCAGGCGGCGCAGCCGGTCGGCCACCGCCACGATGCAGCGGTCGCCGACGACGTGCCCGTGCCGCTTGTTCACCAGGCGGAAGCCGTCCAGGTCGATGAAGCAGACGACGATCTCCTGCCCGGCCCGCAGCAGGTCGGCGGCGCGCTGCCGCAGCGTCCCCGGCCAGGGCAGGTCGGTGAGCGGGTCGGTGAGCTTGCCGAGTTCCTGCAGGACGTCGACGCGGGCGATGATGCCGACGAGCCGCCCGTCCTCCACGACCGGGAGGCGGCCCACCTGGCGTTCCTCCATGATCCGGTAGGCCGCGGTGACCGGCGCGTCGGGGCTCACCGTGGCCACGTCGGTGGTCATGATGTCCCCCACCAGGCGGTAGAGCGCCTGGCCCAGGAGGTCCCGCGGCGTGACGACCCCCACGACGGCGTCCCCCTCCACCACGGGCAGGCCCCCCACGCGGTGGCGCAGGATCGCCTGGATGGCGGCGGCCACGCTGGCGTCGGGGCGCAGCGTGATCACCTCACGCCGCATGAGGTCGCGGACGGTCTTCACTTGTGCCCTCCGGGAAGGTGGCGTGCGTCCCCATCATAGGGCGGGGAGGGGCCGGGCAACATCCGTCGGTCGGGAGAGGCGGCGCCGATCCTGGGCTCAGGGCCGAGGCGGGCTTCCCGCAAAGGTCGCGCGAAGCTGCCGGTAGGTGACCTCGAGGTGGTCGGGGACCACCTTCACGGCGCCGAGCACGGGGAGGAAGTTCGTGTCCCCCTGCCAGCGCGGCACCACGTGGACGTGGAGGTGTCCCTCCAGCCCGGCCCCGGCCACCCGGCCCAGGTTGAGCCCGACGTTGAAGCCGTCCGGGTGCAGGGCCCGCCGCAGCGCCGCGATGCTCGCCCCCAGCGCGGCCATCAGGTCGGCCTGCTCCTCCCCGTCGAGCGCCTCCACCTCACCGACGTGGCGGTAGGGGGCCACCATCAGGTGGCCGGTGTTGTAGGGGAAGGTGTTCAGGACGACGAAGGTGCGGCGGCTGCGCCAGACGACGAAGCGCGCGGCGTCGCCCTCCGGGGCCACCGCGGCCTCGCACAGGAAGCAGGTCTCCGCGCGCGGCGCCCGGACGTACGTCCCCCGCCAGGGGGCCCAGAGGACGTCCACGGGATCCGTCACCGTCGCCGCCCGCGCAGGGGGCGGGCTTCCCGGTCGAGCCAGGCCAGCGCCTCGGCGGCCGCGGCCTGCTCCGCCTCCTTCTTGCTCCGCCCGTGGCCGCGGCCGATGACGCGCCCGTCCACCTGCACCTGGACGGTGAAGGCCTTGGCGTGGTCGGGGCCCTCCTCGCGGGCCACCCGGTAGCGGGGCACCAGGCGCTGCCGCTGCAGGCGCTCCTGGAGCTGGCTCTTGAAGTCCGCCCCGGCCCGCTCCAGCTCGTCGGTCAGCTCGCTCACCCAACGCGTGGCCACGGCGTGGGCGACACCGTAGCCGGCGTCGACGTAGATCGCCCCGAGCACGCCCTCCACGGCGTCGGCCAGGAGGGCGGGCCGCTCCCGTCCGCCCGCCTTCTCCTCGCCGCGGCCGAGCAGCACGTACCGTCCGAGCCCCAGGCGCCGCCCCAGCTCGGCCAGGGCCGGCTCACTCACCAGGCGCGCCCGCTGCTTGGCCAGCTGCCCTTCGGTGTAGTCGGGATGGCGGCGGTACAGGTAGTCCGCCACGACCAGGCTCAGGACGGCGTCGCCCAGGAACTCCAGCCGCTCGTAGCTCTCCACCTCGCCGCGCTCGTGGGCGAAGGAGCCGTGGCGCAGCGCCAGGTCGAGGAGGGTGAGGTCGCGGAAGCGCACCCCCAGGCGCTCGGCCAGGGACGCGAGCTCGGCGCGGCGCGCTTCGCCCAGCGGCTCCGGGTCGGCAGCCTCCCCGAGCGGGACCGGCTCGGGCGCCACGGTCGGCGGGCGCGCGGGCGCCCGGGCGTGGCGGAGGCGGGACGGAGCGTCCATCGGTCAGGTCAGGCGGCGGACGATGAGGATGGCGTTGTGCCCTCCGAAGCCGAACGCGTTGGACATGGCGACCTCCACCCGGGCCGGCCGGGCCCGGTTGGGGACGTAGTCGAGGTCGCACTCCGGGTCGGGGTGCTCGTAGTTGATGGTGGGCGGGATGACCCCGCGGTCGATGGCCAGCACGCAGGCGATGAACTCCACCCCGCCGGCGGCGCCCAGCAGGTGGCCGGTCATGGACTTGGTCGAGCTGACGGCCAGCCGGTAGGCGTGGTCGCCGAAGACGCGCCTGATGGCCAGTGTCTCGGTCTTGTCGTTGTAGGGGGTGCTGGTCCCGTGGGCGTTGATGTAGTCCACCTGCTCGGGGGCGAGCCCGGCGTCCTGGAGCGCGTTCCACATGCTGCGCGCCGCGCCGTCCGCCTCGGGGTCGGGCTGGGTGATGTGGTAGGCGTCGGCGCTCATGCCGTAGCCGACGAGCTCGGCGTAGATGCGCGCGCCGCGCCGCTCCGCCACCTCCAGCGCCTCCAGGACCACCACGCCGGCCCCCTCCCCCATGACGAAGCCGTCGCGCGTGGCGTCGAAGGGGCGCACGGCCCGGGCGGGGTCGTCGTTCCGCGTGGACATGGCGCGCATGGCGCAGAACCCGGCCACGCTGAGGGGCGTGATGGCCGCCTCGGTGCCCCCGGCGATCATGGCGTCGGCCTCACCCCGCTGGATCACGCGCATGGCGTCCCCGATGGCGTTCCCCCCGGTGGCGCAGGCGGTGACGACGCAACTGTTCGGCCCCTTGGCCCCGGTGAGGATGGAGGTGATCCCCGAGGCCATGTTCATGATGATCATGGGGATGAAGAAGGGGCTGATCCGGTCGGGGCCGCGGGTCTGCAGGATGTGGTGCTGCTCCTCCCAGGTGATGGCCCCGCCGATGCCGGAGCCGATCATTACCCCCACGCGGGTGGCGTTCTGGGGCGTGATCACGAGCCCCGCGTCCTCCAGGGCCATGCGGGCGGCGGCGTAGCCGAACTGCACGAAGCGGTCGTTGCGCCGCGCCTCCTTGCGGTCCATGAAGTCGGTGGGGTCGAAGTCCACCACCTCGGCCGCGATCTGCGTGGGCAGCCCCGTGGGGTCGAAGCGGGAGATGCGGCGCACGCCCGGGCGGCCCTCCACGAGCGCTCCCCAGAACCGCTCCAGCCCGGTCCCCACCGGGCTCACCACCCCCAGGCCGGTCACCACGACGCGTCGGCGCATGCTCCGCTCTCCCGTCCTGAGGGCCCGACCGTCCCGCTACGAGGGGCGCTCCGGCTGCGCTTTGGTGGCGGGCTCCCCGCCCTCCTCGACCTCCAGGGGCTTGCCCGCGGCCAGCAGGTGCTCCTCGATGTAGCGCACCGCCTCGCCGACGGTGGCGATCTTCTCGGCGTCCTCGTCGGGGATCTCCGTCTCGAACTCCTCCTCCAGGGCCATGACCAGCTCGACGACGTCGAGGGAGTCCGCGCCCAGGTCGTCGACGAAGGACGCCTCCGGCGTGACCTCGTTGGGGTCCACGCCCAGCTGGTCCACGACGATGCTCTTCACACGGTCGAAGACGGTTGCCATCCCCTCTCGCCCCCCTTTGGTCGCGTGCCGTGGTCGGTGCCCGGACGGGCGGTGCGCCCGCGGGCGCCCTCAGCGCATCACCAGCCCGCCGTCCACGTTGAGGACGTGCCCGGTGATGTAGGCGGCGTCGTCCGACGCCAGGAAGGCCACCGCGGCGGCCACCTCGGCCGCGGTCCCCAGGCGTCCCAGCGGGATCTGGTCGAGGAAGCGCCGCACCTGCTCGGGACCGAGCGCCTCGGTCAGGCCCACGTCGATGAGCCCCGGCGCCACCGCGTTCACCGTGATCCCGCGGGAGGCCACCTCGCGCGCCGTGGCTTTGGTCAGCCCGATCAGTCCGGCCTTCGCCGCCGCGTAGTTGGCCTGGCCCGCGTTGCCGATCTGGCCGGCGATCGAGACGACGTTGATGATCCGGCCGCTGCGCTGGCGCACCATCGGCCGCAGCACTGCCCGGATGCACCGGAACGCCGCCCCCAGGTTGGTCTCCAGGACGGCGTCCCAGTCCTCGTCCTTCATCCGCAGGATTAAGGTATCACGGGCGATGCCGGCGTTGTTCACGAGGATGTGCAGCCCGTCCCCCCACGCCTGCACCGCCTCCACCAGCCGCCCGGGCGTGGCCGGGTCGGTCAGGTCGCCGCCCAGCGCCACGGCGCGGCCGCCGCGCTCGCCGATGGCCTGGACCACCGCCTCGGCAGCCTCGCGCCGGCGGCCGTAGTGTACCCCCACGGCCGCGCCCTGGCGGGCCAGCTCCAGCGCGATGGCCCGCCCCAGGCCGCCCGAGGCCCCGGTGACCAGCGCCACCCGCCCGGCCAGCCGCGCCTCAGCCATCGCCGGGGCCGGCGGCGGCGCTGCGCGCGGGGGCGGCGCGGCCCAGCGCCGCCAGCGTGCGCTCCAGCGTGCCCAGGTCCTCCACGTTCAGCACCGCCACCCCCAGGGTCTTGCGCACCAGCCCAGCCAGCGTGGTCCCCGGCCCCACTTCGATGAAGGTACGCGCGCCCAGGTGCGCCAGCGCCTGCATCGTCGCCTCCCACTGCACCGGCGAGGCCACCTGGGCGATCAGGGCGCGCCGGATCTCCTCGGCGCGCTGCCGGGGCCGCCCGTCGACGTTGGCCACCACGGGGATGCGGGCGTCGCGGAGCGGGACCTGCTCCAGCACGCTGGCCAGCCGCTCCGCGGCGGGCGCCATCAGGCTGGTGTGGAAGGGAGCGCTGACGGCCAGCAGCACGGCCCGCCGGGCCCCGGCGGCACGCGCCGCCGCCACCACCGCGCGCACCGCGGCGGCGTCGCCGCCGACCACCACCTGCCCCGCCCCGTTGAAGTTGGCCGGCTCGACCACGCCGTGGGCGGCGTGGGCGCGGCACAGCGCCAGCACCGCCTCGGCCTCGAGCCCGATGAGGGCGGCCATGGCCGTCTCGCGCCCCGCCGCCGCCTCCTGCATGAACCGGCCGCGCTGCCGCACCAGCGCCACCGCGTCCTCGTAGGCCAGCGCCCCGGCGGCCACCAGCGCCGAGTACTCGCCCAGGCTGAGCCCCGCCGCCAGGTCGGGGGAGACGCCGTGGTCGGCCAGCGCCGCCGCGCAGGCGCAGCTGGCCGCCAGGATGGCCGGCTGGGTGTTCTCGGTGGCGCGCAGCGCCTCCTCGGGCCCTTCCGCACAGAGCGCCAGCAGGTCGAAGCCCAGCACCGCGCTGGCGCGCGTGAAGCACGCGGCGGCCGACGGCGATGCCGCGGCGATCTCCACGCCCATGCCGACATACTGGGCGCCCTGGCCCGGGAAGAGGAAGGCCAGCATTACTCTGCGCGTCTGGCCGTCGCCCGCTCCCGGGTCCAGCGCACCGCGCACGACCCCCAGGTCAGCCCGCCCCCGAAGGCCAGGAGGATGAGGAGGTCGCCCCGGTCGAGGTACCCGCCGCGCCAGGCCTCGTAGAGCGCCACCGGCACCGAGGCGGACGAGGTGTTGCCGTAGCGCTCGACGTTCACGAAGAACTTCTCGCGCGGCTGCCCCAGCCGCTCCGCCGCGGCGTCGATGATGCGGATGTTGGCCTGGTGGGGGATGAACCAGTCCACCGCCTCCAGCGGCACCCCGGCGCGCTCGGCCGCCTCCCGGATGGCCCGCGGGATCACCCGCACGGCGAACTTGTAGACCTCGCGGCCGTTCATGTGGATGTAGTGCAGCTGGCGCTCCACGGTCTCGAAGGAGGCCGGCAGCCGCGAGCCCCCCGCCGGCAGGCTGATGAGGGGCCCGCCGCGGCCGTCCGCCCCGAGCACGAAGGAGAGGAACCCTTCCCCCGCCGGCGCCGGGCGGAGCACGGCGGCGCCGGCCGAGTCCCCGAAGAGGACACAGGTGGCGCGGTCGCGCCAGTTGGTGATCCTGGAGAGGGTCTCCGCCCCCACGACCAGCACCGTCTCGGCCATCCCCGCGGCGATGGTGGCGTGGGCCATGGCGCAGCCGTACACCCAGGAGCTGCAGGCGGCGGAGGCGTCGAAGGCCGCGGCCCGGCGGGCCCCCAGGCGGTCCTGGAGCAGGCAGGCGGTGGCGGGGAAGATCATGTCCGGCGTGGCCGTCCCCACAATGATCAGGTCGAGCGCGTCGGCGCTGACGCCGGCGTCGGCCAGCGCCTCCACCGCGGCCTCGTAGGCCAGGTCACTGGTGGCCACCCCGTCGGGGACGACGCGGCGCTCGCGGATGCCGGTGCGGGTGACGATCCACTCGTCCGTCGTGTCCACCAGCCGCTCCAGGTCGGCGTTGGTGACCACGCGCGGGGGGACGGCCCGCCCCAGCCCCACGATGGTGGAGCCGCGGAGAGCGGTCACGCGCCCTCCCCCACGCCCGCCGACGGCGCTTCCGCCGCGCCGGCCAGCACGGAGGTGCGGGCGTCGAGCGCGGCCATCTCGGCGGCGATGGGCTCGACCACCCGGCGGGCCGCCGCGTCCGCGGCCACCCGGATGGCGTTGCGGATGGCCCAGGCGTTGCTGCGCCCGTGGGCGATGATGACGACGCCGTTCACCCCCAGCAGCGGCGCCCCGCCGTACTCGCGGTAGTCCAGCTTGCGCCACAGCGCCATGCCGCGCCGTTTGAGCGGGGCCAGGTAGAGGGCCAGCAGGCGCCCGGGAGTGCCGCGCAGCTCGTCGCGCAGGAGCTGGCGCAGCGCCAGCGCCAGCCCCTCCCCGAACTTCAGCACGACGTTGCCGACGAAGCCGTCGCAGACCACGACGTCGGCCTGCCCGGTGAAGAAGTCGCGCCCCTCCACGTTCCCGACGAAGTGGAGCCCGGAGGCGCGCAGGAGCTCGGCGGTGCGGATGGTCAGGTCGTTGCCCTTCGTCGCCTCCTCCCCGTTGCTCAACAACCCCACCCGGGGCGTGCTCACCCCGAGCACGCGGCGGGCGTACACGCTGCCCATGAGGGCGAACTGGAGGAGGTGCTTGGGCTTGCAGTCGACGTTGGCGCCGACGTCGAGGAGGATGACCGGGGTCTTCTGTGCCGTGGGGAGGATGGCGGCGATGGCCGGTCGGTCGATGCCGGGGATGCGGCCGAGGGTGAGCAGCGCCGCCCCCATGGCCGCGCCGGTGTTGCCGGCGCTCACGGCGGCGTCCGCCCGGCCGTCGCGCACCTGCTCCAGCGTGACGACGACGGAGGCGCGGCGCTTGCGGCGCAGCGCCATCGCCGGCGCCTCGGACATCTCGATGACCTCGGGGGCGTCGACGACGGTGAGCGGCAGCCCCGCCCCGTGGCTGCGCACCAACGGCTCCAGCCGGTCGCGCGGGCCGACCAGGAGGATCTCGATCCCCAGCGTGCGCGCCGCCGCGGCGGCCCCGGCGACGACCTCCTCGGGGGCGTAGTCCCCGCCCATGCCGTCGACGGCGACGCGCACCCGGCCCTACGCCTCCTCCTCGACCTGCACCACCTGGCGGCCAGCGTACCGGCCACAGTGGGGACAGGCGCGGTGGGGCACCATGGGCTGGTGACAGTGGGGGCAGGGCACCAGCGTCACCCGGGGCGCCCGCCACTGGCTACGCCGCCGCGCCGACCGGGCTTTGGAGTGCCGTCGCTTCTGGATGCCCATCGGGTATCCGCTCCTCCCGCGCCCGGCGTCGTCGCCTCAGACCTTCAGGTGACGGAGCGGCGCCAGCCGCGGGTCGGGCGCCGTCTCACCGCAGGCGCAGGGCTCCGTGTTGCGGTCGGCCCCGCAGACCGGACAGAGGCCCCGGCACGCCTCCCGGCAGGTGACGACCATGGGGACGGCCAGGAGCAGGTGCTCCCGCACGAGCGCGCTCAGGTCCAGGACGCCGTCCGGCAGCGTCAGGACGAAATCCTCCGCGCCGAGCGCCCGCCGCGTCCCCGAGGCCGGCACCTCCGGGCCGGCGCGCACCGCCTCCTCGAAGGTGGCCACGAGGCGGTAGCGCACCGGGCGGAGGCAGCGGTCGCAGGTCAGCCCGGCTACGGTGGTGGCGCGGCCGGTCAGGCGGACCAGCGCCCCGGCGCGCGCCAGGCGCACCTCGCCGACGACGTCGGTGAGGAAGGGGATCTCCGTCTCACTCTGGAGCGCCTCGGCGAAGGGCACGGTCCGGGGCCCCTCCTCGAGCGCCAGCCGGGTCAGATCGATCTTCATCGGCCTGGGATCCCTACCTGAATCGGCAAATCTTTTCCATTATAACCACCCCTCCCGAGCCCCACAACCGGAGGGTCTGTCGCGGACTACTCGGATCGGCGCAGGGCGGCGCGGCCGCGCTGGATTGTCCCGAGGATGCGCAGGACCTGCTCTTCCAGGTCGGCCAGGACCCCGGCCGCATAGGCGTCGGCGCCCGTGCGGATGCGGGCCGCCTCCGCTTCCGCCTCGGCCAGCAGGTGGGCGCGGGCCTGCTCCGCCTCCGCCAGCACCGCGCTCTCCTCCACCAGGCGCCGGGCGTGGCGCTCCGCCTCCAGCACGATGCGGCGCGCTTCGTCGGCGGCCCGCCGGTGCAGCTCCTCCGCCTCCTGGCGCAGGCGCTGCGCCCGGTGCAGCTCCTGGGGGAGCTGGGCGCGGATCATCCGCAGGATCCCCAGGGCCTCGCGCTCGTCGATCACCTTCTTGTCGGTGAGCGGCACGTGGCCCCCCCGGGTGAGGATCGCCTCCAGCCGGTCGAGCAGGGCCAGGATGGTGTCCATCACCGCCGCGCCGCGGCCAGGGCGCCGGCCACCGCCGGCGGAACGAAGGCGGAGACGTCGCCGCCCAGGCGCGCCACCTCCCGGATGAGGGTCGAGCTGATCTGGGCGTAGGCCGGCGTGGTCATGAAGAAGACGGTGTCGAGCCCGGCGAGGTGGCGGTTCATCACCGCCTGGCGCAGCTCGTGCTCGACGTCCTCCACCCCCCGCAGCCCCTTCACCAGCAGCGTCGCCCCCGCGGCGCGGGCCGCCTCCACGGTCAGCCCCTCGTAGGCGCGCACCTCCACGCGGCGCAGCGCCGGCTCCGCCGCCACCAGCGCCGCCACCGCCTCCTGCAGCAGCCGCACCCGCACCTCCACGTCGAAGAGGGGAGCGGCCTTGTGGGTCTCGCGGGCGACCCCCACGACCACCCGCTCGAAGACGGCGGCGGCCCGGCGGATCACGTCGAGGTGGCCGTAGTGCACCGGGTCGAAACTCCCCGGGTAGAGGACGGTGGTCATGCCCTCCCCTCCTCGGCGTCGTCCGCCGCCTGGGTGAAGAACCACAGCCCGGTCTCGCCGTAGCGGGCTTCGCGCACCAGCCGCCACCCCGGCGGGGTGCGCGGAGTCTCGCGCCAGTGCCCCTCCGCCACCACCCGCCCGCCCGGACGCAGCAGCGGCCCGGCGGCCAGCGCATCGAGCGTGGCCTGGAGGGCGCCGGTCCCGTAGGGCGGGTCGAGCAGGATCAGGTCGAACGCCCGCCCGGCGGCGGCCAGCCGCCCCAGGGCGGCGGCCACGTCGGCCCGCCACACCTCCACCGCCGCCTCAGGGAAGGCGCGCGCCGCCGCGCGGATCTGATCGGCCAATCGCGCGTCCCGCTCGACGAAGACGGCGGACGCCGCGCCGCGGCGGAGGGCCTCCAGGCCGAGGGCGCCCGTGCCGGCGAAGAGGTCGAGGACATCAGCCCCCACCGTGCGCGCCCCCAGGCTGTTGAAGAGCGCCTCCCGCACCCGCGCCGCGGTCGGACGCACGCCCGCTGACCCGCGGCCCGTCCGGCGCCCGCCTGGCGCGCCGCCCCGGGCGCCCGGCAGCGCCCGCCGACCGCCCGGCGACCCGCGGCGACCTCTCACCGCCTACCCCACGGCGACCAGCCCGGCGCCGGCGAAGCGGCGGCGCACCGCCTCGCGCAGGGCCCGGTGCTCCGCGGCGCGCAGCGGGGGGTCGGCCCGCACGATGGCCTCGGCGGCGGCGCGCGCCGCCTCCAGGAGGGGCAGGTCGCGCTGCAGGTCGGCCACGCGCAGGTCCGGCAGCCCGTGCTGGCGCGTCCCCAGGATCTCCCCCGGCCCGCGCAGCAGCAGGTCCTCCTGGGCGATGCGGAAGCCGTCGGTCGTCTCCGTCATCACCTGCAGCCGCCGCCGCCCCTCCTCGCCGGCGGGCGAGGCGATGAGGATGCAGTAGGCGCGCTCCGCACCCCGCCCCACGCGGCCGCGCAGCTGGTGGAGCTGGGCCAACCCGAAGCGGTCCGCGTCCTCCACCACCATCACCGTGGCGTTGGGGATGTCGATGCCCACCTCGATCACCGAGGTGGCCACCAGCACCGCCACCTCGCCGCGGCGCATCGCCTCCATGATGCGCTCGCGCTCCTCCGCGCGCATCCGGCCGTGGAGGAGCCTCACCGGCAGGCCGCGCAGGTACCCCCCGCGCAGCTCCTCGGCCAGGCGCTCCGCCGCCTGCACCTGCAGCTTCTCCGACTCGCCGATGAGCGGGCAGACGACGAAGGCCTGCCGCCCCGCCGCCACCTGCTCGCGGACGAAGGCGTAGACCTTCGGCCGCGCGGCGGCCGACCGCCAGTAGGTGGCGACGGGATGGCGCCCCGGCGGCAGCTCGTCCAGCACCGAGACGTCCAGGTCGCCGTACAGCGTGAGGGCCAGCGTGCGCGGGATGGGCGTGGCGGTCATCACCAGCACGTCGGGCGCGGCGCCCTTGCGCCGCAGGCGGGCCCGCTGCAGCACGCCGAAGCGGTGCTGCTCGTCCACCACCACGAGGCCCAGCCGCGAGAAGACCACCGTCTCCTCGATGAGGGCGTGGGTGCCGACGACGACGTCGCCGTGCCCCTCGCGGGCCGCCTCGCGGGCGGCGGCGCGCTCGGCCGCGGTACGGCCGCCCGTGAGCAGCACCACCTCCACCCCGAGGGGCCCGAGGAGCCGGCGCAGCGTCAGGGCGTGCTGCTCGGCCAGGATCTCGGTGGGCGCCATCAGCGCCCCCTGCCGGCCGCCCTGCACGGCCACGAGGAGCGCGGCGGCGGCCACCACCGTCTTGCCCGAGCCGACGTCCCCGTGGAGGAGCCGGTTCATCGGCGCCGGCGCGTGCATGTCGGCGGTGATCTCCCGGATGGCCCGCTGCTGCGCCCGGGTCAGGGGGAAGGGCAGGCCGCGCAGGAAGCGCTCCACCAGGTCGCCCGTCCCGTAGCGGAAGGGCTTGGCCTCCCGGGCGAGCCGGTGCCGGCGCAGCGCCAGCCCGAGCTGCAGGACGAGCAGCTCCTCGAAGGCCAGCCGCGCCCGGGCGGCGGCATGGGCCTCCGGCGTCTCCGGGTAGTGGAGCGCCCACAGCGCCTCGCGGATGCCCAACAGCCCCCGGGCCGCGCGCAGGGCCTCGGGCAGGATTTCGGGGACGCGATCGGCGTGCGCCTCGAGCGCGCTGCGCACCAGGGTGCGCAGGACGCGCTGGCTCAGCCCTTCCGTGGCCGGGTAGATGGGGACGAGGCGCCCGGTGTGCCAGGTCTCCTCGGCGTCGTCCTCCAGGACCTCGAACTCCGGCGCGCGCAGCCGCACCTCCCCGCCCCAGCGCTCCACCTTGCCCGAGAAGAGCGCCCGCACGCCGCGGCGGAGCTGCCCCTTGAGGAAGGCCTGGTTGTACCAGACGGCGTAGGCCACCCCGGTGGCGTCGACCAGGGCGGCCTTGAGGAGGACGAGGCCGCGGCGCACCCGCCGCTCGCTCACGGCGGCCACGGTGGCCTCCACGGTCTGCACCGCGCCGTGTACCAGGTCGCGCAGGGGGACGAGGTGGCGGCGGTCCTCCAGGCGCCGGGGGGCGTGCAGGAGGAGGTCCTCGACCGTGACGATGCCCAGGCGGGCCAGCGCGTCGGCCCGGGCGGGGCCGACGCCCTTGAGGTACTGGACCGGAGCGGCGAGCGGGTCGGTGGAGCGCGCCGGTGGTGGGGAGACGGGCAGGATCGGCGTTCCGCTCACGTCAGCCCCTCCACTTCGACCCCCGTGCGCCGCGGCCCTCTCGCCGGCCGCGGCGCCGCCCCAGGGGAGCCGAAACGCTCACCCGTCCGATGGGAGCGGGCGCAGGCCCCACCGCCCGTCCTCCAGCATCGCCACCGACGTGTACCCCGCCGCGCGCACCAGCGCGCGGGCCTCCACGAAGTGGGCCGCCACGTCCTCGGGCCGGTGGGCGTCGGAGGAGAGCGTGACGGGAATCCCCAGGGCGCGGCAGCGCCGCAGGAGCCACGGCGCCGGGTAGGCCTCGCGGCAGGGGGCGCGCAGCCCGGCGGTGTTCACCTCTACCACCAGCCCGGCGGCGCGGACCGCCTCGAGGGCCTGCTCGGCTGCCTCGACGTACCAGGGCGCGGCTGCGGGGAAGTAGCGCTCGGCCACGTTCCACATCTTCACCTTGTCGAGGTGGCCGAGGATCACCGGGCAGGGCCAGTGCCGCGCCTGCGCGGCCAGGGCGGCGGTGGCGGCGTAGTAGGCCTCCACCAGGGGGCGGGCGTCCCCGCCGTAGACCTCGGTCACCTGCCGGTGGAACGCCTCCGCGGACTCGTCGATGGCAAACGGCCTCCCCGAGGGATCCCGGCCGATGTAGTGGACGCTCGCCACGGCGTACTCAAGGGGTGCGGCGAAGAGGTGCTCGCGCTGGAAGGCCTCCCCCTCGGGGACGAGCTCCGGCGGCAGGTAGTCCACCTCCAGGCCGAGGCGGACGGCCAGGCGTCCGCGGAACGCCTCGCGCACCGCCCGCACCTCGGCGGCGTACGCCGGGAGCGCCTCCAGGGGCATGTGCCAGACCGAGGCCACCGGCACCGGGGCGTGGCTGGAGAGGCCGAGGTCGGTCAGGGCGGCGGCCAGGGCCGCCCGGGCGTAGGCCTCCACCGTGCCGCTCCCGTCGCAGTAGTGCGGGTGGTTGTGGTAGCTCATCCCCCTGTCCTCCCGACCGGCTTCATGGTAGGATCGGCCGGTGTGACCGGCCCGGGTGCGCCAGGGGCCCCTGAGACGGCCCGGGTCGACGGTCCGGCAGGAGGAGGACGATGGCCAGGCGGTGCGAGATCTGCGGCAAGGGGACGGCGACGGGCTACTCCATCAGCCACTCCCACGTGCGGAGCAAGCGCCGGTTCCGGGCGAACCTGCAGCGCATCCGCGGCGTGGTCGACGGGCGGGTGCGCCGCATCACCGTCTGCACCTCGTGCCTGACCGCCGGCAAGGTCAGGCGGGCCGGCTGAAGAGGTCCTCCACCTCGTCCGGCTCGAGGACGTAGCGCTCGCCGCAGAAGCGACAGGTCACCTCGGCCCGCCCTTCCTCTGCCACCAGCCGCGACAGCTCCTCCCGACCCAGCGCCACCAGCACGGCCTCGACGCGCTCCCGCGAGCAGCCGCAGCGGAAGGCCACGGTCTTCTCCTCCAGGACGCGCCCCCCGAGGTCGCCCAGGGCCAGCCGCAGGATCTCCTCGGCGCTGCGCCCCCGGTGGACGAGCTGCGTCACCGGCGGGAGGGCCGCCACCCGCTCCTCCAGGTAGTGCGTCACCGCGGGGTCGGCCCCCGGCAGGACCTGCAGGATGTAGCCGCCGGCAGCCAACACGCGGCCGTCGGGGGCCACCAGCACCCCCAGCGCCACCACAGAGGGCACCTGGTCGGAGACGAGCAGGAAGTGGGCCACGTCCTCGCCGATCTCCCCGGAGACCAGCGGCACGCTGCCGTGGTAGGGGTAGCGCATCCCCAGGTCGCGCGTGACGTGCAGGGTGCCCCGGCCGACCGCCCGGCCCACGTCGAGCTTCTTGCGCGCCGTCAGCGGCAGGTCGACGTGCGGGTTGGCCACGTAGCCCCGCACCTCGCCCCGGGCGTTCCCGTCGGAGAGGATGCCGCCGAGCGGCCCGTCCCCCAGCACCCGCACGGTCAGGCGCTGGCCGTCCTTCAGCGCCGCACCGAGCATGGCGGTGGCGGCGAGGGTGCGGCCGAGCGCGGCCGTGGCGGTGGGGGCGGTGCGGTGGCGCCGGCGGGCCTCCTCCACGGTCTCGGTGGTGACCGCGGCGAAGCCCAGCACGGTCCCCTCATGGGCGATGGCGCGGACCAGCCGGTCGGGCATGGTATGGGCTATTGTAGCCCATTGGCGACGCGGGGCGGGCGGGGAAGTGGACCACGAGCAGCTCGCCGCGGCGCACCGCCACGCGTGCCGGCGGAGCGACGAGCTCGTTGCTGAGGGCGCGCGTCGTGCCGGCGCGCAGCGTCGCCCCCCGCAGGGACCAGCGCAGGCCGCGCAGGCGGACGCCGTCCACCTGGGGCGTGAGCGGGATGAGGGAGACGACCTCTCCCGGCCGCCCCGCGACCTCCGTCGCCCCGTCCACCAGCCAGGCCACGGCGCGGCCATCGTAGAGCCGCGCCCGGACGCCCAGCGCGCGCGCCGTCCGCAGAAGGAAGACGTTGGCCAACAGCTGGTCGAGGCGGCCGCCGGCCGGGCTGAAGATGGCCACCTCGGCGGCACCGCGCCGGACCGCCTCGCGCACCGCCACCTCCCCGTCCGTCATGTCCTTGGCCTGGGGGAGGACCCGGCGCGGGACGCCCTGCGCGGCCAGCCACCGGTCGGTGGCCCGGTCGAGCGAGTCCAGGTCGCCCACCACCAGATCCGGACGCACGCCCGCCTGCCGGGCCAGCCGGGCGCCGCCGTCCGCCGCGATGACCTGGGCGGCCCGGGCTGCCAGTGTGCGCAGGACCCGACGGTGGCGCCCCGGGCCGTGGGTCACCACGAGGGCCACTCCCCCCGTGCGGCGGGCCGCGGCCATCACGCGCCCGGGCGCCGGCGCGCGGCGCGGCTCACCGGACGGCGGGGGCGGAGGCCGCGCGGCCCGTCAGCGGGCAACCGGTTCCAACCGCGGCAGGCTCCGCAGCAGCAGCAACGTGAGGACGATGCTGATCACGACCTCCGGGAGCATGTAGCTGCCGTTGTAGACCAGGGAGTAGACCAGCGGCGAGGTCCCCTTGGGCGCGAAGGAAGCGAAGAAGACCACGCCGGAGAGGACGTGGCTGAGGAAGCGGCTGGCCCCGCCGACCACCACGCCCACCGCCGGCCAGCGCTGCAGGAGCCCCGCCAGCCCGAGCGCCCCGAAGGCCACCGGGTAGTCGAGCAGCACCTGCACCGGGTGGACGAAGTACGGGTCGGTCAGGTAGTTGACCACCCCGGCGAGCGCCCCGGCGAGCATCCCCCAGGGAGCCCCCCACCGCAGCGCGATGTAGAAGACCGGCACCATGCTCCCCGCCGTGATCGACCCGCCCTGGGGCATCTGATAGACCTTGATGTTGCTGAGGACGGCCACCAGCGCGACGGCGATGGCCGTCTCCGTCAGCCGCAGGATCCGCTCCCGCGCCATGCTTGCTCCTCCTCGGGATCCCGGACCGGCACCCCGGGGACGCCGGTCCGGGAGGGTCTTCTTCGCTAGGAGGCTCCAGACGAGCGCGCCGCCGGCCCGTGACCAGGCCGGCGGCGCGCACCATGCCTCGCCTTCCCCACGCCAGCATTACCTGGTTCGGGTCCGAAGGGTCTGCGGCAGTGTCCCGCTGCCCCCACCGCGCCCCCGCCGCGCGGGCAGGGGACAGGGCCGCACTCTCAGCCCGGCTCGACCGAGCTCCCCCAGCGAACGTATGGAATTGCCACATCTACTGTACCACACGCAGGCTGCACCCCAGCGCGCGGCGGTCCGGCCGGCCTCGGCCGGACTCGACCCCGCGCGCTGCTTCAAACGACGTACGTCGATTGAACTTACGCCGGACCCAGTTGTGTTCGGTATGCCCCGGGCCCAGTTGTGTTCGGTAGTCGTTTGGTGGCGTCCGGTCGCGTCTCCGCCGACCGGTTGCGCTCCATCGCCCCTTCAGGGATCCCCGAGCAGCCGCCACAGCTCGTCGCGCGCAGGGGGCTCGAGCGGCCCTGTGCGGCCGCCGCGGTGCAGCACCCGCTCCCTGGCGCGGAAGACGCCGATCTCCGCGGCCTCGATGCCGGCTCTCCGCAGGGCCGCCAGGGTCCGGTCCGGGGCCGGGGCAGCCACCAGCAGGGCGCCGCTGCCGATCAGCGCCAGCGGGTCCGCGTCGAGCGCCCGGCACACCGCCAGCGTCTCCTCGCGCACCGGCACCCGTTCCGCCCACACCTCCACGCCCAGCCCGGCCGCTTCGGCGAACTCCCAGGCGGCGGTCAGCACGCCTCCTTCCGTGACGTCGTGCATCGCTACGGCACCGTGGGCGGCCGCCACCCGGCTCTCCGGGAGGACGCTGAGCTCCTCCACGAAGCTCCGGGCCCGCGCCAGCACGGCCTCGGGCACCCGCTCCCGCAGGCGGCCGGCCAGGTCGCTGGCCAATATGGCCGTCCCTTCCAGCCCCGCCCCCTTGGTGAGGAGGAGGCCGTGCCCCGGACGCACGGCGTCGGGCCGGAGCACGCCGTCCTGCGGGGCCCGGCCGATGGCGGCCACGATGGCGACGGGATGGGTGACACGATCGGTGACCTCGCTGTGGCCGCCGGCGATGGCCACGCCCAGCCGTGCCGCCACCGCGCCCGCCTCCCGCATGATCGCCTCCAGCTCCTCCTCCCCGGTGCCCTCGGGGAGGAGGAGGGCCAGGAGCAGCGCCACCGGCTCGGCGCCCATGGCGGCCACGTCGTTGCAGGCGACGTGGACGGCCAGGCGGCCCAGGTGGGCCCCGGCGCCGGTGATGGGGTCGATGGTGACGACGCAGGCGTGGGGGGCGAAGTCCAGCACGGCGCTGTCCCGTCCGATCCCCGCGGAGACCAGGACCTCGGGACGGGTGGGCAGGTGGGGGAAGACGAGCCGCCGGAGCAGGTCGGGCGGCACCTTCCCCACGACCATGGCGGTACGCTCATGGCGCGGCTGCGCAGGCTCCATGGGACCGGGACCTCCCCTACAATGGGAGCGGTGCTGGAGACCGCCTACTTCCTCATCCGCCTGGACCGGCGTACCCCCGCCGAGGTGGCGCGGGCGGTCCGGCGCGTCCCGGGGATCGCCGAGGCGGCGGTCACCATGGGGGAGTTCGACATCATCGCCATCGCCCACCTGGAGGGCACCCGCGGCTTCCCCGAGATCAGCCAGGCGCTGGAGCAGATCGAAGGCGTCCAGCGCGTCACCACCTGCGTCGTCGTCCGGCCCTAG
>JAVHLY010000019.1 GCA_031081585.1 Armatimonadota bacterium | reverse complement strand
GCATAACCTGCACTTTCAGCCCCGAGGCCGCAATGTGCAGTGTGTCGTCGCGGGACCTTGGGTTGACGTAGGACAACAGATTCCAGCCCCCTCCTGCCCCCCGTGCCCGGCGACCTGCCGGCCAGCCTGGGGCGGACCGTCGAGGGCCCCACCGGTCCTCCCGGCCCACACCCGGCTCCCGCTCCCGGCCTAGCCCCGTGCCGCTCTGGGCACATCCCCCGGTGACTGGTCTCATCCGTCGTTGTCTTCGAGCCGGGGTGCCGGCTCCAACCCATGGTGAGCGCATCGACCGGACAGGCAACCGCTCTCACCGACCTCCTCGACCGCGCCTGGGCGCTCGGAGCGGATCACGAGCCGCGGGCGGCCGAAGCCCTCTCCCTCTACCGGGACCTGAGCGCCCTGCTGGAGTCCGGCGAACCGCCGGATGCGGCAGAGGGGCAAGCGCCGCGGTCGTCCCCCGTCGACGACGTCCGGCGGGCCGCCATTGCCGCCCTGCGCTGGCAGGCGCTCCTGGTGCGCGCGCGCTCCGTCCGGCGGCTGTTCGGGGCGGAAGCGGGAGGGGATGCGGGGGCGGACCTGGAGGACGGGGTCGTCCTGCTCGATGCCGCCCTGGCCCTCCACCGTCCCGACGACGCGGATCGCCCCGAAACCCTCTACCTGAAGGACTTCCTGACGCTCACCGCCAGCCTGGCTGCGGCCGATCCCCGGCCGGTGCGCGGGAGTGGTGCCGCCAAGGTGGTCCTTACCGGCGCCTCGGCCATCGGGGCGGTCCCAGGGGAACCTCTGGCGGCACCATCCGGCGCTGCCGACGACGGGGATGGGGCACCGGACGGACTCTCCCGGGACCAGGGGCGAAGCGGCCGGGCTCCGGAGGGCGCTGCGCTCCGGCCCGCGGCCGATCAGGCCACGGCCCTGCAGGCCACGCCCGGGCAGGGCCCGGACGCATCGACCGTCGCGGTGGACGGCGCGGGGCGCCGTGCTGCGGCGCGACGGACCGGCCAGCCGCAGCCTGAGGGTGGCCGTCCGGGTCCCGCTCGCAGGAAGCGGGTCCCGGTGACCGCGGTGGCCGTGGTCGGCGGGTGCCTGGCCGGGCTTGCCGCGGGCCTGCTGCTCGCGCCGTACCTGCTGGGGTGGTTTCGCGCGCCGTCGCCCACGACCCACAGCGAGGTGTCCGCTCCGACACCCCCTGCGTCCCTGGCTCCCCCCCCGCAGCCGCTGGCCACCGCTCCTGTGACGGCCCGTCCTGCCCCGCCGTCCGAGGTGGCCGCGACGGCGGTGACCACGCCATCGCCCGCGGTGAGCCCGCGCGCGTCGGCGCCGGGCGGAGTCCCGGGGAGCCGACCCACCCCCCGGGCGCAGCCGCAGCCCCGCCCACGATCCTCCCCGCGCCCCGCCCTTACCCCGCGTGCGGCATCCCCGAGGACCCTGCAGGTCCAGCCGGCCCCGGGGCCCCTCGTCACGCTCGTGGTCCGGTCCGACCCTCCGGGCGCGGAGGTCTTCGTCGCCGGCGTGCGCCAGGGGCGCACCCCGCTGGCCATCCAGCGACCTGTGGGGCGCCCGGTCAGCCTCACGGTGCGGATGGGCGACGCGGTGTGGCACCGGACGATCCGGCTCACGGGCGAGGCGGTGCAGGTGATCGCGGTGCGCCTGCCCGGGGTCCGTCCATCCCCATCGCCCCGTCCGGCCGCCAGACCGCCCGGGAGCGCAGGGGCGAGCGCCCGTACACCTGAAACCGGATCGTCCGACACCGCTCCACGCGCGAGACCTGCGCCCTCACCGGCGGCGGAGCGTTCCCGGGAGGGTGCTCCGGCGTCCAGGGCCACGGCCGCACCCGCCTCGTCGTCCCCGACCGGCCGATTCGACCAGCTCATGCGGCAGGGACTGAGCCTGTACCGGGCCGGGTGGTACGGTCCCGCCCTGGCGCGCTTCCGCCAGGCCACCCAGGTCCAGCCGCACTCCCCGCGCGCCTGGCTGTGGTTGGGCCGTGCCGCCTTCCGGGCGGGACGGCCCGCCGAGGCGCGCCAGGCGCTCGAGCGTGTCCTCAGCCTGGCACCCGGGAGCGTCTACGCCCGGGAAGCCGAGGGCGTCCTGCGGTGGATGCGTGGCCGGGCAGACGGGACCCCGTGAGGACCCAGCGTTCACCTGCCCCCGACGAGGTCCTGGTCCGCCTCGACAGCCTGTACCACTTGGTGACGGCGTACGGCGCCCTCCTGACGGCCCTCGAGCTGCAGCGGCCACTCTCTGCGGCGACGGCGTGGCTGGAAGAGGAGGACCTGGGCGGAGCCAGGCCCGCGGACCTGGTTCGGGAGCTGGCGTCCCGGGGCGGGACCGCCCTGGCGCAGGCGCTGGTCGAGGCGGGAACGGCGGCTGCGCTGCGCCACGACCGTCCCACGCGGGAGGCCCTGGAGCGCCTGCAAGCCCATGCCGGTCGGGTGGCGCGGTTCAACGCCGCGGCACTGCTCAGCAGCCTCACGGTGCGGGAAGCGACGGGGCTGGCCACTGCGATCGAACGCGAGGCGCTGCAGCGGGAGGTCCAGGCCTTCGTGCGGGCGGTGGAGCACCTCACTGCCTCTGTCCGTTCTGAGGCCCGGCCCTCGGCCCCGGCGACCTCGCCGCCCCGGCGGACCCGCGACGTGCCGGCCCGTCCGCCCCGTGACCTGCCTGCGCGCGCAGCGACCGCGGAGAGCTCCGCCGACCCGGATCTGCCGGCCCACGCGCCGGACGGGGAGGGAGGCGCTGCAGCGAGGGGATCCGACATCGCCTCCGCACCGGAGGCGGGGAGAGCGGCCACCCCGGTCCACCGTCTCCCGGCACTCCCGTTCCCCGAAGCGTGCGAGCGCCTCCGGGACCTGGTGGAGGTCTTTCAGGACGTCCTCCAGGGGCTGGCCGGCGAGCGCCAGGGCGACGCCGCCGCCTCCCCACTGGTACGCAGTGGGCGGATCCCGGCCGACCGGTACGCTGCGCTGGCTGAGGAGCTGGCGCGCGGCGGGGGCGGCCTGATCCTGGACGAGCTGCTGGCACTGGAGGAGGGCGGGGCCCCGGCCGAGCAGCTCGATCCGATCCGTCGTCGGCTCATCGACGGGGTGGTGACCACGGTCCCCCGGGTGCTCTCCCGCCTGTCCACCATGCCGCACGATGCAGGGCGCGAGGAGCGCGCCTGGCTCCTGCACGACCTCACCACGTTCGTGGCGCGCCTCGCCGACCTCTGCGCCGAAGGCTCGCTCCTGCGCCAGCGCTTCCGGGAGATGACCCTGGCGCTGCGGGGCCGGCTCGACCGGTCGATCCTCCGCCAGGGCCTGTAGTCCCCCGCCCCGCCGCCGTCGGAGATGGCGGGTCCCTCCCGGCCTGGGCGACGTGCTGGCCCCCGTGGTGGCCCTGCCGCTGTTGAGGCGCTGCGGCCTGAGGCGACCGAGCCGGCCTGAGGTGACCGGGCCGTTGACATCCCCCTTGCCGGGGCTATAATGGGCGGTGCAGTACGAAGGAGGGGTTGGGTGTACCAGAGCGGCTAAAACCGCATACGGTGCATCGGATGACCGTCCGAGGGGATGAGGTCATCCCCTCTTTTTGTGCCTGTACTGCGGGTCGGCCCCGGCGGCCGGCTCAACCGGGCGACGAGCCCGGGTCCGGACCTGGCGCTCCTGCCACGGCGGCAGGGTCGCGGGGCAGGGCCCTGGACCTCGCGGGTCTGGATGGCGTACCTTGACAACTGCATAGGGAAGACACCTGTAGCAGCAGGCCAGACCTGCCGCGCCGGGCGAGGTGTACCGGCGCGACCGATGTTACAGGCTCTGTACAGCTGCTCCTAAGGCGGGTGTTCAAGCTACTAAGGGCGCACGGTGGATGCCCTGGCGCCAGGGGCCGATGAAGGACGCTGCCGGCGGCGAAAGGACCGGGGAGGTGCCTAGCAACCTTCGATCCGGTCGTCTCCGAATGGGGCAACCCCCGGCGGGTCATACCGCCGGATCCCGCGCTGAATCCATAGGTGCGGGAGGGCCAGTCGGGGAACTGAAACATCTCAGTACCCGGAGGAAGAGAAATCAACCGAGATTCCCGGAGTAGTGGCGAGCGAAACGGGAACAGCCCAAACCCGCGGCGCGTGAGAGCTCGCAGGCGTTGCGCCGCGGGGGTTGGAGGGCGTCACCGGGCCGGGCTGCGAACCGGCCGGGAAGTGACCAATCCCCGCTCTAGCCGAACTGTCCTGGAACGGCAGGCCGTAGACGGTGAGGAGCCCGGTAGGCGAAAGGGCGGGGACTTCCTGGGTGACGTTCCTGAGTACCGCGGGACACGTGGAACCCCGCGGGAAGCTGGGGGGACCACCCTCCAAGGCTAAATACCCCTGGCGACCGATAGCGCACGAGTACCGTGAGGGAACGGTGAAAAGAACCCCGGGAGGGGAGTGAAATAGAACCTGAAACCGTGTGCCTACAGACAGTCGGAGGGCTATGCCGATCCCTTCAGGGATCGGAATGCCTGACGGCGTGCCTATTGAAGAATGAGCCGGCGAGTTGCACCGTGTGGCGAGCTTAAGCGAGCGAATCGCGGAGGCGGAGGGAAACCGAGTCTGAACAGGGCGCCGCTCCCGGAGGGGAGGCACGGCTTCGGCCGTGCAGTCGCACGGTGCAGACCCGAAACCGGGTGAGCTACCCATGGCCAGGGTGAAGCGCGGTTAGCCCCGCGTGGAGGCCCGAACCCACTGGTGTTGAAAAACCAGGGGATGAGCTGTGGGTAGGGGTGAAATGCCAATCGAACCCGGAGATAGCTGGTTCTCCCCGAAATGCATTGAGGTGCAGCCCCGGTGCCAAGCCTCCGGGTGGTAGAGCACTGGATGGGCTAGGGCGGGAGGACCCGTACCGAACCCAACCAAACTCCGAATGCCCGGACGGCGTTCGTCGGGAGTGAGACGGTGGGGGATAAGCTCCATCGTCGAGAGGGGAACAACCCAGACCGCCAGCTAAGGTCCCCAAATCGTGGCTAAGTGGGAAAGGAAGTGGCCTCGCTCAGACAGCCAGGAGGTTGGCTTAGAAGCAGCCATCCTTGAAAGAGTGCGTAATAGCTCACTGGTCGAGCGATGCTGCGCCGAAGATTCAACGGGGCTCAAGCCACGTACCGAAGCTGCGGGTCTCGCGTCCGCTGGGACGCGGGGCGGTAGGGGAGCGTTCCGGTGTAGGTTGAAGGCGGACCGGGAGGACCGCTGGACGACCCGGAAGTGCGAATGCCGGCATGAGTAGCGAAAAGGCAGGTGAGAATCCTGCCCGCCGTAAGGCCAAGGGTTCTTACGGAAGGTTCGTCCGCGTAAGGTTAGGCGGGACCTAAGGCGAGGCCGACAGGCGTAGCCGATGGACAGCCGGTCGACATTCCGGCCCCGCTCGTCAGCCGTCATGAGCCAAGGGGGGACGCAGGAGGGTAGGCCTACCGGGGGCTGGTCGTCCCGGGCCAAGCGGGTAGGCGGAGGCCCCAGGCAAATCCGGGGCCTCATCCAACGCCGAGACGCGAGCGCGAGCTGGGTTGCATGCCCGGCGAAGTGGCTCAGCCCACACTGCCAAGAAAAGCCTCGTGGCCAGGCTGGCGGGCGCCCGTACCGCAAACCGACACAGGTGGCCAGGCACTCAACGTGCCAAGGCGCGCGAGAGAACCCTCGTCAAGGAACTCGGCAAAATGACCCCGTAACTTCGGGACAAGGGGTGCCTCGGTAGGGTGAGGTGCGTCACGCACCGAGCCCGAGGAGGTCGCAGAGAATAGGCTCAGCCGACTGTTTAACAAAAACACAGGTCTCTGCGAAGCCGTAAGGCGACGTATAGGGGCTGACGCCTGCCCAGTGCCGGAAGGTTAAGGGGACGGGTTAGTCCGGGTTCGCCCGGGCGAAGCCCTGAACCAAAGCCCCGGTGAACGGCGGCGGTAACTATAACCGTCCTAAGGTAGCGAAATTCCTTGTCGGGTAAGTCGCCACTTGCCCCATGCGAGAGAGATCTCGCATGCCACACCGGCTCATATCGGTGGAGCCCTCGGGGGGGGTTGCAAAATCTGCAAGTCCTGCCGAGGGGAATACCGAGGGAAGCTGCGGCCTCGGCCGCTAGCCCCGTAACGACTTCGGGGAAGAGGACCCCCGGGGTGGCGTCTCTGGCCGGACGGCCAAATCTGCAGGCGCCACAAGACGCCGGTATCTCGCCTGGAGCCAGCTGGTGGATCTGCACGCCTACCTGTCCGGCTATGCTGACGGAGAAGGGTGCTTCTGCATCACGTTCAATCGCAGCACGCGCCATGTCTTCGGCTGGGATATCCGGCCGAGTTTCTCTGTCAGCCAGAACCGGGACCGCGCCGAGATCCTTGAGGTGTTCCTCCGGACATTCGGGTGGGTCGATTCGGCCCGACCGATCGGATCGAACGCTCAAGTATGAGGTGCGGAGTGTCGCGGACTTGGTGGCGCGTGTCATCCCGCACTTCCGGCGATACCCGCTGCTTTCAGGCAAGCGGAGAGACTTCGCGGTCTTCGCTGAAGTGTGCGAGAGGATGTACCGTCGCGAGCACCTGACGGTGGTTGGATTTCAGCGCATCGTCAGGCTGGCCGGACAGATCAACCAGACTGGCAAGAAAAGGTATCCCAGGATCGAGATAAAGGTATAGTCTACGCCCCTGGTAACAGGGAATCGCGTGAAGTTCCGACCTGCACGAATGGCGTAACGAGCTGAGCGCTGTCTCGACGAGGGACTCGGCGAAGTTGTGAAGCCCGTGAAGACACGGGCCACCCGCGGCTGGACGGAAAGACCCCGTGGAGCTTTACTGCAGCTTGTCATTGGATGTGGTCTTACCGTGTAGAGGATAGGTGGGAGGCGGAGAAGCCGGGGCGCCAGCCTCGGTGGAGCCACCCTTGGAATACCACCCTCGGCAAGGTTACGTCCTAACCTGGGCCCTCAGCGGGTCTGGGGACAGTGGCAGGTGGGCAGTTTGACTGGGGCGGTCGCCTCCTAAACGGTAACGGAGGCGCCCAAAGGTCCCCTCAGCACGGTTGGAAACCGTGCGGCGAGTGCAAGGGCATAAGGGGGCTTGACTGCGAGGCCTACAAGCCGAGCAGGGGCGAAAGCCGGGCCTAGTGATCCTACGGCGGCAAGTGGAAGCGCCGTGGCTTAACGGATAAAAGCTACCCCGGGGATAACAGGCTAATAGGGCCCAAGAGTCCACATCGACGGCCCTGTTTGGCACCTCGATGTCGGCTCATCTCATCCTGGGGCTGTAGTAGGTCCCAAGGGTTGGGCTGTTCGCCCATTAAAGAGGTACGTGAGCTGGGTTCAGAACGTCGTGAGACAGTAACCTGGACCGTTGCTGTCTATAAATCTGGCTATATGCTGGAAAGCCTGGGGGATCCCACGCTACCCATCCTGCAAACCCGTTGAGGATGTGCCGATAGGTAGGGATGGGTGACAATGCGATGGGTGCAGGTAACCAGCAGGGAAGGCCAGATGAGGGGATCAGCCACTACATCGCAGGTTTTGTCGACGGGGAAGGTTCGTTCCACGTGGCGGTGCAACGTCATCCCACCACCCGGTGGCGATGGCAGATCGTGCCCGAGTTCCGGGTTTCCCAGAACGACGGTAATCAGCACGTGCTGGAGTTGATCCAGAGCGTGTTGGGCTGCGGGCACATCAAGCGGAACCACGGGAAGAGCCTGCGAGACAGAACCTGGGTGTTGGTGGTAAGACATCGCTCCGACCTGATCGGGAAGGTGATCCCGTTCTTCGAGCGGTATCGCCTGCACACGACGAAGCGTCATGATTTCGAGCGGTTCGCGGCTGTCGTCCGGGCTGTGGCGGTGGGGCAACATCGTCACCCCGCAGGACTCCGCGAGTTGCTGCGCGTGGCCTTCGCGATGAATCAGGGTGGAGCTCGGCGACGGCTGTCGCTGGAGACGGTCCTTGCTCATCTGGAACCCTCAGAGACTGTACGCCAGACACCTCGCACGAGGTGAAGATACAGTCCGAGCTTTCAGGCGACTGAAAGAGGCAGGCAGAAATGACCTGCCCCCTCCCCTTCCAGGAGGAGTAACAACACTGTCGGTCCCTATCCACCGCGGGCGCAGGAGACTTGAGGGGAGCTGCTCCTAGTACGAGAGGACCGGAGTGGACGGACCTCTGGTGTACCGGTTGTCCTGCCAAGGGCACGCGCCGGGTAGCCATGTCCGGACGGGATAAGCGCTGAAAGCATCTAAGCGCGAAGCCCACCCCAAGACGAGGTCTCCCACCGGGTCAACCGGGTAAGCCCCCTGGGAGATGACCAGGTTGATAGGCCGGGGGTGTAAGCGCTGAGAGGCGTTGAGCCTACCGGTACTAATCGGGCGAGGGCTTGAGCCCGTCTTAGGGGCGGCTGTACAGAGCCTGCCAGGTGCTGTCCCGGGATCGCCGGGGCTGTGATCGGAACGCCGAGTGCGTGAGTCCGCCCCGCGATCTTGGGTAGGTGTGTCCCGTCGTTGGGTGTCGCGTGCGCCTAAGCCCCCGCCGGACCTGCCGCGACACCCGACGCGGGGCCGCTTCCCTATGCCGATGTCAGGGACACCGGTCGCATTCCCGGTGGCGATGCCGGAGGGGCCACACCCGTTCCCATTCCGAACACGGTCGTTAAGCCCTCCAGGGCCGATGGTACTGCGGTGGCAACGCCGTGGGAGAGTAGGTCGCTGCCGGGAGTCACCGTCGCGGGAGGCTTGGGCCTCCCGCGACGTGTTTTCCGCCCGACGGGCCAGCAAGGGTGGCCGACGGCCGGCCGGACGTGACGGGAGCTGGCCCCCCTCAGCCATCTCCGTGGCTCACTCCGGCGCCGGAGCCCTCAGCGGGTCTCGTAGCCCACCGCCACCCGCACCTGGAACTCCCCGACCTCCCCATCCGTCACCACGCCCCGGATCTCGCGCACCTCGAACCACTTGGCCGTCCGCGCCCCCGCGGCCCGCACGGCCACGCGGACCGCCTCCTGAATGCTCTGCGACGAGGATCCCACCACCTCCACCATCTGCCACGGCGCCATCGCCCACCTCCCTCCGGGCGCCCTCCGCCCGCAACGAGCTTTCCCTTAGAATGACATCGACACGGCCGGGGTGGTACGGAGAGCCCGGTCACGGGACGGAGGGGACGGACGGTGCCGGCACGGGTGGTCGTCATCGGCGGAGGCTTCGGGGGCCTGAGCGTCGCCTACGCCCTGCGCGAAACCGCGGGCGATGCGGCCGAGCTGCTCGTGGTGGATGCCTCGCGGACCTTCCTCATGGGCCTGCGCAAGCTGTGGCTGGTGGACGGGCGCAGCACCCGCGGGGCGGGAGAGCGCGACCGGACGCGCCTGGCGGCCAGGGGCGTGCCGTTCCGGCAGGGGCGGGTGGAGGGGATCGATCCGGACGCGCGTCGGGTGCGCGTCGACGGGGAGGACCTGCGCTACGACTTCCTCGTCCTGGCCTCCGGCGCCCAGCCGCGTCCCGACCTCGTGCCCGGGATGGCGGCGGGTCGGCCGGACCTCTTCAACCTGTACGACGCCGCCGACGCGGAACGGCTGGGCGCGCGGCTGCGTGATCTCGGCGAGGGCCGGGTCGTCGTGGCCATCGCCGGCCTCCCCTACAAGTGCCCGCCCGCCCCCTACGAAGCGGCCTTTCTCATCGACGACCTGCTGCGCCGCACCGGCCGGCGCCAGCGGGTGGAGCTGGAGGTCCTCTCGCCGCAGCCCTCCTCGCTGCCCTCCGCCGGGCCGCAGGCGTGCGAGGCGGTGGAGGGGGAACTGGTGGCCCGCGGGATCCGCTTTCGCCCCCGTACGGTGGTCGAGGCGGTGGAGGACGGGCGGCTGGTGCTGAGCGGCGGTGAGCGCGTGGCCGCCGACGTCGTGGCGGTGGTGCCGCCCCACCGGCCGGCGCCGACGGTAGCCGCCAGCGGTCTCGCCGGCGAGGGCGGCTGGGTGCACGTCGACCCGGCCACCCTGGCGACGACGGACGAGCGGGTCTTCGCGGTGGGCGACGTGGTGGCGCTGCAGACGGGCGCGGGGCTGCCCTTCCCCAAGGCGGGCATCTTCGCGGAGCGTCAGGGGGCCGTCGTGGGACGGAACCTCGCCGCTCTGCTGGCCGGCCGGTCCCCGTCGGAGACCTTCGACGGGTACGGCTACTGCTTCATCGAGGTGGGGGGAGGGCTGGCCACGCGGGTCGAGGGGAACTTCTTCACCGCGCCACCCCAGGTGCGCGTGGGGGAACCCCGCCCGGAGCACCTCCAGGAGAAGGTCGCCTTCGAGCGCGAGCGCCTGGCGCGGTGGTTCCCGGACGCCGCAGGGGCGCCGGGGGCCTGAGCGCGGCCGCTACGGCCGTAGACCGGACCGACGAAGACCCCCAGGTCGGCCGCCGCGAGACCCCCAGGGCTGCCCTGGCCGCACCCGCGTGCAGGTGGCGGGCATGCGCCTACCCGCGCCCGGTGCGCAGCCGGGGGTCCAGGACGTCGCGGATCCCGTCCCCCAGCAGGTTGAAGCCCAGCACGACCAGCGAGATGGCCAGGCCCGGGAAGGTGGCCAGCCACCACTGTCCGGGGACGTAGTTGCGCCCCTCCGAGATCATCAAGCCCCACTCGGGGGTGGGCGGCTGGGCGCCGAAGCCGATGAAGCCCAGCCCGGCGGCGGTGAGGATGATCCCGCCCATGTCCAGGCTCACCTGGATGATCACCGGGCTGACCACGCCGGGCAGCACGTGGCGGGTGAGGATGCGCCAGGCGCTGGCGCCCAGCGCGCGCGCCGCCTCGATGTAGACCTCCTCGCGGATGGCCAGGGCCATGGAGCGGGCCAGGCGGGCGTAGATGGGCCACCCGGCCAGCGAGATGGCGAGGATGACGTTCTCCAGCGAGGGGCGCAGCGCGGCGGCGATGGCCATGGCCAGGATGAGCCGGGGGAACGCCATGAACATGTCGGTGAGTCGCATCAGCAGGTCGTCGGTGCGTCCGCGGAAGTAGCCGGAGAGCACGCCCACGGGCAGCCCGATGGCGGTGGCCACCACCGCGGTGAGGATGGCGATGCGCAGCGTGATCCGCGCGCCGTGGAGGACGCGGCTGAGGACGTCGCGGCCGAGCTGGTCGGTGCCGAAGGGGTGGGCGCGGCTCGGGGGCTGTAGGCGCGCGGTCATCTCGGTGCGCAGCGGGTCGGAGGGGGCGAGCACGGGGGCCAGGAGCGCGGTGAGGACGAGGGCGGCGATGAGCCCGAGCCCCGCCAGGGAGAGCGGATTGCGCAGCGTGCGCCAGGCCAGCCGCCAGGTGCGCGAGGTGCTCATCGCCGCGGCCGCCCGCGCGACGGCCGCCCCGGCCTCACTCATAGCGGATCCGTGGGTTGAGCAGCGCGTAGGTCAGGTCGACGACCAGGTTCGCCAGGGAGAAGACGAGCGCAATGAGGATGGTGAAGCCCATGATGGCGGCGAAGTCCTGGGAGAGGATGGCGCTGGTGGCGTAGCGGCCCAGCCCCGGCCAGGCGAAGACGGTCTCGGTGAGGACCGCCCCCTCCAGGAGGCTGCCGTAGTAGACGCCGATCACGGTGACGATGGGCAGCAGGGCGTTGCGCAGGGCGTGGCGCACGATCACGGTGCGGCGGGCCAGCCCCTTGGCGTGGGCCGTCTTGATGTACTCCTGCCCGAGCACCTCGAGCATGCTCGCCCGGGTGATGCGGGCGATCCCGACCAGGGCGTGGGAGCCCAGCACCAGCGCGGGCAGGACGAGGTGGCCCATGGCGTTGCGGAAGGTGGCCAGGTCGCCGGCCAGCAGGGCGTCCACCGTGACCAGCCCGGTGACCCGCGGCGGCCGCGCCAGGTAGACGTCGAGCTGGCCGGGCCCGGGCAGCCACCCCAGCGCGTAGTAGAAGAGCAGCAGGGCGATGATGCCGAGCCAGAAGACCGGCATGGAGAGCCCGACCAGCGAGGCCACGCGCACCGCATGGTCGAGCCAGCTCCCCCGGGTGACCGCGGAGAGGATGCCGACGGCGAGCCCGGCTGTGGTGCCCACCAGGATGGCCGCCGTGGCCAGCTCGATGGTGGCCGGGAAGAACTCCCGCAGGTCCACCAGCACGGGGCGGTGGGTGGCCAGCGACTCCCCCAGGTCGCCGCGGACCAGGCGCCCCACGTAGCGCACGAACTGCTCGTGCAGGGGGCGGTCGAAGCCCCAGCGGTGGCGGAGCGCCTCGATCACGTCGTCGGGCGCCTGCGGCCCCAGGATGGCGGCCACGGGGTCGCCGGGGATGACGTGGGAGAGGACGAAGGTGATGACGAGGACGCCGGCGATGGCCACGGTGGCCAGCGCCAGGCGGCGGGCCAGGTAGGCGGTCACGGGTCGCGGCGCTCCGGTCGACGCACAGACCCGAGGAGGTGGAGGGCGGGCGGCCGCGGCGGGGTCGGCCGCCCGCGGGCCGCCTACTCCTTGTAGGCGTCGAAGAGCTCGGTCATGGCGAAGAGCGGCGACGGCTCGAAGTTCTTCACGTTGCTGCGCAGGGCCATCTGGTTGAGCGGGTAGCCCAGGATCACGTAGGGGCCCTCCTCCAGGACCACCTTCTGGATCTGTTCGTAGAGCGCCTTGCGCTTGGCGGGGTCGAGCTCGGCCACGGCCTGCTGCACCAGCCGCTTCACCGGGTGGTCCCAGCGGTTGCGCCAGGCCAGGACGCGGGCGTCGAAGTCGGCGAAGGCCTTGGCCAGGTTGTCCGGGTCGGGGTAGTCGGCGCCCCAACGGGCGATGACCATCTGGTGGCGCTGGCCGCGGTAGATCCCCAGGAGGTCGGCGCTGCGCAGCACCCGCACCTCCGCCTGGACGTTCACGGCGGCCAGGTCCTCCTTGATCTTCGCGGCGACGTCCGGCAGCGGCGGATCCGTCCCCACCAGCAGCTCCGTGCGGAACCCGCCCTCCAGGCCGGCCTCGCGCAGCAGCGCCCGGGCGCGGGCGGGGTCGCGCCGGTAGGGGCGGTCGGCCAGGTGGCCGAACATGCGCGTGGGCACGATGGTCTGCCCCATGTCGGTGGCGCCCTCGAAGATGCCGCGGATGGCGTCGTAGTCGATGGCCCACTTCAGGGCGGTGCGCACCGGCACGCGGGTGAAGGGCTCGGTCTGGGCGTTCATGGCCAGGTAGCGCACCTGGAAGGCCGGCGTGCTGCGCACGACGATGCCCCGGGCGCGCTCCAGCTCGCGGAACTGCCGCGGCAGCAGGTCGGTGGCGACGTCGATGTCGCCGCGCTGGAGCGCCAACAGCTGGGCGGTGGGCTCGGGCATCCCCAGGTAGATGAAGCGCCGCAGCCGCGGCGTCCCCCGCCAGTGCCCTGAGACCGCCTCCAGCTCGATCCGCACGTTGCGGCGCCAGGAGTGCAGCCGGTAGGGGCCGGAGCCGGCGGAGTTCTCCGTGAGCCACTTGTTGGCCATCGGGTCGTCGGCGGTGGCGTTGCGCTGCACCAGCGCCGGGTCGACCACCCCCGTGACCGGGTTGCTCAGCACCGAGGCCATGAGGACGTCCGGCATCGTCTGGTTGAAGGTCACCCGCACGGTGTCGGGGCTCACCGCCACGACGTCCTCGGGGCGGGCGATGAAGTCGGTGATGATGAAGGAGGGCGCCATCTTCAGTCGGTGGGCCCGCCGGATGGAGAACTCCACGGCCCGCGCGTCCACGGGGGCGCCGCTGTGGAAGCGGACGCCCGGCCGCAGGCGGAAGGTGTAGGTCTTGCCGCCGTCGCTGACCGTCCAGGAGCGGGCCAGGCTGGGCACGGCCCGGGTGAGGTCGCGGTTGAAGTCCACCAGCGTGTCGTAGATCTGGTCCACGACCCACACCGACGTGAACTCGAAGGCCTGGGCGGGATCCAGGCTCACGGCGTCGTCGATGTTGGCGCCGACGACCAGCACGGTGTTGGGGATCTGGCCGCGGCCGGGCACCGGCGTGCCCAGCATCAGGCTCCCCGCGACCAGGAGGGCCAGGAGGAGACTTCCCACCAGGTTCCGACGGAGCATGAGCGTCCACCTCACCGTGGAGGAGATGGGTGCGATACTCCCCCGTTTCGCCCGGCAATCCGCGCGCACCTGCCGCGCGGCACCCGCCCCGACCGGTCTAGCGCGCCGCCGGGGTGGGCATAGAGACGGTGAACCGGCACGGCAAGGCCAGAGGCTGCATGCGCTTCCCCCCCGGCGCCTCTGGCCTTTTTCATGGGAGGGCCCTTCAGCGGCCGGACGTCATTCCGTGGGAGGATCCATGGACATCCACACCCTGCTGCGGCTGGTCATCGAGCGCCAGGCCTCGGACCTGCACCTCAAGGTGAAGACCCGACCCATGCTGCGCATCAACGGCGCACTGGTCCCGGCGGAGGAGTACCCGCCCTTCGAGGTGGGGGAGCTCCAGGCGCTCATCGAGAGCATGCTCACCCCCGAGCAGCGGGACGCCTTCCGTGAGGAGCGGGAGCTGGACTTCGCCTACAGCGTGCCCGGGCTCTCCCGCTTCCGGGTGAACATCTTCATCCAGCGCGGCGCGCCCGGCGCGGCCATCCGGGTCATCCCCATGAAGGTGCCCACCCTGGAGGAACTGGGGCTGCCCGAGGTACTGCGCCGCTTCGCCGAGCTGCCCCGCGGGCTGGTGCTGGTCACCGGGCCGACGGGGAGCGGCAAGTCCACTACGCTGGCGGCGCTGATCAACCACATCAACCACACCCGCACGGCCCACATCGTCACCATCGAGGACCCCATCGAGTACCTCCACCACGACGTGAAGAGCGTGATCAACCAGCGGGAGGTGGGCTCCGACACCCACTCCTTCGGCCACGCCCTGCGCCGGGTGCTGCGCCAGGACCCCGACGTCATCCTCATCGGCGAGATGCGCGACCTGGAGACCATCGCCACCGCCATCACCGCCGCCGAGACGGGGCACCTGGTCTTCGCCACCCTGCACACCCAGAGCGCCAGCCAGGCGGTGGAGCGCATCGTGGACGTCTTCCCGCCCCACCAGCAGACCCAGGTGCGCATGCAGCTCTCCCTCTCGCTGGAGGGGGTGGTCTCCCAGACGCTCCTGCCGCGGCTGGACGGCCGGGGGCGGGTGGCCGCCTGCGAGGTGCTCGTCATGACCCCGGCGGTCCGCAACCTGATCCGGGAGGGGAAGACCTTCCAGCTGCCGTCCGCCATCCAGTCGGGGGCGCGGGAGGGGATGCAGAGCCTCAACCAGGCGCTGCGGCAGCTGGTCGAGCGCCGCCTGGTCTCCCTGGAGGAGGCCCGGGCGCGGGCCAGCAACCTGCAGGAGTTCGACCAGCTGATGGGCCGCCGCTCCGTCGGGGTGGCCTGAGCCGCGCCGGGGCGTTGACAGGGGCATGACCCCCTGCTATAAACACCGGGCCGGACACGGCAGCCGTCCGGACGTCCCCCAGTGCGCTTGAGGTGTCCAGGTCGTGATCAAGCCGCCGCTCGAGGCTCTGCTCGATCGCGTCGAGAACAAGTACGCGCTGGTCATCGTGGCCGCCAAGCGCGCCCGCCAGCTGAAGGAGGGCGCGCTGCCCCTCGTCGACGTGGACAGCAGCAACCCGGTGACGGTGGCGCTGGAGGAGATCGCCGCCGGGAAGATCCGCTACGAGGCCCCCCGCGCCGGCATCAAGTAGGCGCGCCGGTCTCACGCAGGGTCGTCGCGCCGCCTGCAGGCCCCCTGGGCCCACCGGTGGGCTCCCGCTGGGGCTCCACCTGCAGGGCCCGCGCTGGGGCTCCACCCGCTGGGCCCACCCGCCGGGCCCAGGCGCTCGGGAGCGGGAGTGAGGGAACCGCCCGCCGGCGGGGCCCGTAGACCGTGGGGGAGGGCCCTCCACGGCGCCTGGAGGCGCCCGCCCCGGTGCGGCCCGACCGCCGCGCCCGGAGGTGTGCTATGTGGCCGGTCATCGCCATGATCGTCCTGGGGCTCGTCGCGGCCGCATCGGGGCCGCCGCCGGAGCGGCCGTCGGTGCAGCGCACCGTGGGACCGCTCGTGCTGGAGCTGACGCTCGACAAAACCACCTACCTGGCGGGGGAGCCGGTCGAGGCGCGCGTCGTCCTGCGGAACGCGGGGGCGACGCCGGTGACCGTGCACTTCCCCTCGGGACAGCGCTTCGACCTGGTGGTGCGCCGCCGGGGAGCGCTGGTCTGGCGGTGGTCGCACGACAAGGCCTTCATCCAGGTGGTGCAGGACGTCACCCTAGACGCGGGGCGGGCGCTCGCCTTCAGCGCCTCCTGGCCCCAGGTCGACCTGCAGGGGCGGCGGGTGGAGCCCGGGACCTATGAGGCGGTGGGCGTCCTGACCGGGCGGCTGCCCGACGGTCCGGGGCGCGAGGTGGAGACCCCGGCCCTCACCTTCCAGATCCGCGGCTGAGCGGGTCCCCGTCCGCTGCATCTCCCCGGGCGATCCCCTATAATGGGATGGAGCGCGTGGCGGCGTAGCTCAGGTGGTCAGAGCACGCGGCTCATACCCGCGGTGTCGGGAGTTCGAGTCTCCCCGCCGCCACCACCGGCCCCGACGGCCGTTTTTCCTTTTATGGCCCGTGCGACGCCGATCACCGAGGGTCGGTGGCGGCGCGGGCAGGGCGGGGCGATGACCGGGCGAGGGCTGTCCCGCATCGTGGAGCGCATTCGAGCCGCCCACCTCTTCGCGGCGGGCGACGCCGTGCTGGTGGGCGTCTCCGGCGGGGGAGACTCGGTGGCCCTGCTGGTGGCCCTGCGCGCGCTGGCACCGGCGATGGGCCTGCGCCTGATTGTGGGGCACGTCGACCACGGGCTGCGGCCGGAGGCAGCCGACGACGCCCGCTTCGTGCGCGACCTGAGCGCGCAGTGGGGGCTGCCCTGCGTCGAGGAGCGCGTGACGGTGGTTGCGGGCGCGGGCCGGTCACCCGAGGCGGCGGCGCGGGCCGCCCGCTACGCCGCCCTCGAGCGGCTGGCCCTGGCCCAGGGATGTGGGAAGGTGGCGGTGGGCCACACCGCCGACGACCAGGCCGAGACGCTCCTCCTGCGGCTGCTGGGCGGCGGTCGGCTGGCCGGGATGCGGGCGACCCGGCCGCTCGGCCGGGTGGAGCTGGTGCGGCCGCTGCTCGGGGTGTGGCGCCGGGAGGCGCGCGACGTGCTCCGCGAGCAGGGCGTGGGGTGGCGCGAGGACCCCACCAACGTCGACCGGCGCTTTCTGCGCAACCGCATCCGTCATGACTTGCTGCCCCTGCTGGAGGGGCATATCCCGGGCGTCCGCTGGCGGCTGCGCGACGCGGCGGAGTGGCTGGCGGAGGAGGACGCCCTGCTGGACCGGCTGGCGCGGGAGGCGGAGGCGCGCGTCCTGCGCCTGGGAGCGGGCGTGGTGGCGCTGCGCCGTGCCGCCCTGCAGGCGGAGCCGCCCGCCCTGCAGCGGCGCCTGGTGCGCCGGGCGGTGCGCCGGGCGGGCGGGAACACCCGCCGGCTGCGCGGCGTTCACATCAGCGGGGTCCTGCGTCTGGCGCAGGAGGGACGGGAGGGCCGGCAGGTGAACCTCCCCGGTGTGGTGGCCGCCGTGGTGGGTGGCGAGATCCACCTGCGCCGTCCGGAGCCGCCGGAGGGCGGCACCACGGTCGCGGCGGGGCAGGGCGTCGCCGTGGGGGACCGCGACGGGTAAGAGGAGAGGGGATCGGCCCTCGTCCGCTGGAGGAGCAGGGTGCTGAACCGCTATCTCCGCAACATGATCGTCTGGGCCGTGATCATCGCGGTCGTCGTCTACTTCTTCCTGCCCCTCTACCGCCAGCGCACGCCCCGGCAGGAGCTCCCCTACAGCGTCTTCCTCACGCGCGTCGAGCAGGGGCAGATCCAGGAAGTGACCATCAGCGATGAGCGCATCACCGGGCGGCTGCGCGACGGCGAGGAGTTCATCACCTACGGCCCCGTGGGCGAGGAGACGCTGGCCAAGCTCAGCGCCAAGCACGTGGCCATCAAGTACGAGCCGAAGTCGCGCTCCGTCTTCTGGCCGAACATCCTCTCCACGCTGCTGCCCATCTTCCTCCTGGTGGGGCTGTGGATGCTCATGCTCCGCCAGGCCCAGAGCGGCAGCAACCAGGCCATGTCCTTCGGGAAGAGCCGGGCCCGGCTCCACACCGACAACAAGCCGCGGGTGACCTTCGAGGACGTGGCCGGGGTGGACGAGGCCAAGGAGGAGCTCCAGGAGATCATCGAGTTCCTCAAGCACCCCAAGAAGTTCCAGGCCCTGGGCGCGAAGATCCCGCGCGGCGTCCTGCTCATCGGCCCGCCGGGCAGCGGCAAGACGCTGCTGGCCAAGGCGGTGGCCGGGGAGGCGGGGGTGCCGTTCTTCTCCATCTCGGGCTCGGAGTTCGTGGAGATGTTCGTGGGGGTGGGGGCCAGTCGTGTGCGGGACCTCTTCGACCAGGCGAAGAAGTCGGCCCCGTGCCTGGTCTTCATCGACGAGATCGACGCCGTCGGCCGACAGCGCGGCGCGGGACTGGGCGGCGGGCACGACGAGCGCGAGCAGACCCTCAACCAGCTGCTGGTGGAGATGGACGGCTTCGACCCCAACGCCGGCATCATCGTCATCGCCGCCACCAACCGCCCCGACATCCTCGACCCGGCCCTGCTGCGCCCCGGCCGCTTTGACCGCCGCGTGGTGGTGGACAACCCCGACACCAAGGGGCGGCGGGCCATCCTGGAGGTGCACGCCCGCGGCAAGCCCATCGCCGAGGACGTCAACCTGGACCTGCTGGCCAAGCGCACGCCCGGCTTCAGCGGAGCCGACCTGGCCAACATGATGAACGAGGCGGCGCTCCTGGCGGCGCGGCGCAACAAGAAGCGGATCACCATGGCCGAGATGGAGGAGGCCATCGAGCGGGTCATCGCCGGCCCGCAGCGGAAGAGCCGCATCCTCAGCCCCAAGGAGCGGGAGATCGCCGCCTACCACGAGGGCGGGCACGCCCTGCTGGCCAAGCTGCTGCCGTCCGCGGACCCGCCGCACAAGGTGACGATCCTCCCCCGCGGGATGGCGCTCGGCTACGTCATCTCAGCCCCGCCCGAGGACAAGTACAACTACACCCGCGGCGAGATCCTGGACCGCATCACCGTGGCCCTGGGCGGGCGGGTGGCCGAGGAGCTGGTCTTCGGCGAGGTCACTACCGGGGCGCAGAACGACTTCGAGCAGGCCACCGAGCTGGCCCGCAAGATGGTCACCGAGTTCGGGATGAGCGAGAAGCTGGGGCCGCTGTCGCTGGGCAAGCGCCACGGACCGGTCTTCCTCGGGCGGGACCTGGTGGAGAGCCGCAACTACTCCGAGGAGATCGCCTACGAGATCGACAAGGAGATCCGCCGCATCATCGACGAGTGCTACGAGCGGGCGCGGGCGACCCTGATGGAGCACCGCGACCAGCTCGAGCGGCTCGCCCGGACCCTGCTGGAGCGGGAGAGCCTGGAAGCCGAGGAGCTGGAGCGGGTGCTGGCGGGCCTGCCCCTGGAGCCGCCCGGGCCCGCGCCGGCCCCGCCGGCCCCCGCCGCGGAGGCGCCCGCGGAGGCCAAGGCGCGGCCCGAGCCGGGGCTGCCGCGCCTGCGGCCCAAGCCCGAGACCTCGTAGCCGCCATGGCCGCGCCGGAAGCCCGCGCGGGGTCCGTCACGCTGGAGGCGCCCGGGCAGGCGCCGGGGGTCGCGGTGGCGGAGCCCGCCCCGGCGACGGTGGAGGTTCCCGCCTACCAGCTGGAGCCGGAGGTCCGGGTCGACCCCGCGCGCACGGCCCTCATCGTCGTCGACATGCAGAACGACTTCGTGAAGCCGGGCGGCGCCCTGGTCGTGCCAACGGCGGAGGCGACCATCCCGGCCATCCAGCGGCTCCTCGGCTTCGCCCGGGAGCACAGGATGCGCGTCTTCTTCACCCAGGACACCCACCGAGAGGGGGACCCCGAGTTCCCCATCTGGGGGCGGCACGTCCTCCACGGCACCTGGGGGTGGCAGATCGTGGACGAGCTCCGCCCCCGGCCCGAGGAGCGCGTCATCGAGAAGCTGCGCTATGACGGCTTCTTCGGCACGCCGCTCGACCACGAGCTGCGCCTGGCCGGCCAGGAGGCGGTGATCGTCTGCGGCACGGTGGCCAACATCTGCGTCCTGCACACCGCCGGGAGCGCCGCCCTGCACGGCTACCGCGTCATCCTGCCGGTGGACGCCATCTCGGCGCTGGTGCCGTTCGACCTGCACGCCGCTATCCGCCAGGTCGCCTTCCTGTACCGCGGCACCATCACGACGAGCGAGGCCATCCGCGCCGCCCCGGACGCGCGCCGCGCCGGGTGACGGGCGGCGCGCGACGACCCCGGGCATCGCCGCGCCGGCACGATGCGGCCGAGGGGAGGTGGAGCAGTGGTCCGTGACCGCGCCGGGCGACTGCAGCGCAGGACGGGCTTGAGCCTGGGGCCCATCGTGGCCTTCCTGGCGGTGGCGCTCGTCGCCGGGGCGGGGCTCTTCACCTGGGACTACCTGTGGCGCCAGCAGCAGGAGGCCGCCCGCCGCCCCGCCCCGCCCGAGGTCATCGCCCGCAACCTGGTGGAGAACATCATCGGCCGCAACACCGTCAAGGCCTCCCAGGTGGACGCCGCCACCGGCGTGGCCGCGGTGACCTTCGAGTCGGCCACCTTCAAGCCCGAGCCGGCGCAGTCGAAGCAGAACTCCCGCGAGTTCCTCACCGCCGAGGCCGAACTGGCCAGCCAGGCGATCCTGGCGCAGCTGGAGCAGGTGCGCCGCGTGAACCTCACCATCGTCGACCCCAAGAGCGGCGCCACTCTGGCCACGGCCACGGCCGTACGTGACCGTCCGGTCCAGATGACCTACGTCGACCCGCGCCTCCGCTAGCCGCCCGGGCATGGCCGAGGAGCCCGGCGTGGCCGTGGGAGCGGTCCTCACCCCGGAGGACGTGGGACGCGTCGCCTACGGCCGGGTACCGGTGCGCCTGGCCCCGGGCGCGCGCGAACGGGTACGGCGGGCCCGGGCGCTGGTCGAGGACCTGGTGGCCGGGGGCGCCGCCGTCTACGGCATCACCACCGGTGTGGGGGCGCTCGCCGGACGGCGTATCTCGCCCGAGCAGAGTGCCGCCCTCCAGGCCAACATCGTGCGCAGCCACGCCGCCGGGGTGGGCCCACCGCTGGCGCCGCCCGAGGTGCGGGCGATGCTCCTGCTGCGGGCCCACACGCTGGCCCTGGGCCACTCCGGCATCCGCCCCGAGACGCTCGACCTGATGGTGGCCATGCTCAACCACGACCTCCTGCCGGTGATCCCCTCCCAGGGGTCGGTGGGGGCGAGCGGCGACCTGGCCCCGCTGGCCCACCTGGCCCTGGCGCTCATGGGGGAAGGGTGGGTGGTGCAGGAGGGCCACCGGCGCCCCGCGGCGGAGGCGCTGCGCGCCGCCGGGCTGACGCCGCGGCGGCTCGACGCCAAGGAGGGCGTGGCCCTCATCAACGGGACCCAGATGATGACGGCCGTCGGGACGCTGGCCCTGCTGGCCGCCGAGCGGTTGGCCCGCACGGCGGACGTCGTGGGGGCGATGACGGCGGAAGCCCTGCTGGCCCTGCCGGCGCCCTTCGACGCCGACCTCCACCGCCTGCGCCCGCAACCCGGGCAGGTGCGCAGCGCGGCCAACCTGCGCCGGCTCCTGGCCGGCAGCCGGCTGGCGCGCCCCGCCGAGCGCATCCAGGACGCCTATGCCCTGCGCTGCATGCCCCAGGTCCACGGCGCCGCCCGCGACGGCATCGCCTTCGCCCGCACGGCGCTGGAGGTGGAGATCAACGCCGTCACCGACAACCCGGTCCTCCTGCCCGACAGCGGCCGCGTGGTCTCGGGCGGCAACTTCCATGGGCAGCCGGTGGCCCTGGCCCTGGACGTGCTGGCCGTGGCGGCGGCCGCTCTGGGGACCATCAGCGAGCGGCGCGTGGAGCGGCTGGTCAACCCGCACCTGAGCGGGCTGCCGCCCTTCCTCGCCCCGGCTGGCGGATTGCACTCGGGGCTGATGCTGGCCCAGTACACCGCCGCGGCGCTCGTGGCCGAGAACAAGGTGCTCGCCCACCCCGCCAGCGTCGACACCATCCCCACCTCGGCGAACCAGGAGGACCACGTCAGCATGGGGGCCATCGCCGCCCGCAAAGCGGCGCAGGTGGTGGAGCACGTGGGCCGGGTGCTGGCCATCGAGGCGGTGTGCGCCGCGCAGGCGCTGGAGCTGCGCCTGGCCGGGGAGGCGGGGCCTGACGCGGCCGCGCCGGCGGTGCGGGCGGCCTGGCAGCGGCTGCGCGCGGCCGTCCCCCCCTTGCGGGAGGACCGCGTCCTGGCCGAGGACCTGGAGGCCGCCTACGCCCTGGTGCGCGAGGGGGCGCTCGTGGCCGCCGCCGAGGGCGTCGTGGGCGAGCTGCCGTGAGGCGCGGGATGCTGGCGCGTCCTGGGCGAGTTGGTGTGAGGCGCGGGATGCTGGCGCGCCGGGAGGGGACGGACCATGGCTGAGCCGCGTGTCGTGCGGGCGCCGCGGGGGCCGGTGCGCTCCTGTCGCGGGTGGGGGCAGGAGGCGGCGCTGCGCCTCCTCATGAACACCCTCGACCCCGAGGTGGCCGAGCGCCCCGCCGACCTGATCGTCTACGGCGGGACGGGCAAGGCGGCGCGGAGCTGGGAGGCCTTCGACGCCCTGGTCCGCACCCTGCGCGGGCTGGCCGACGACGAGACCCTGCTCGTCCAGTCGGGCAAGCCGGTGGCGGTCTTCCGCACCCACGAGTGGGCGCCCCGGGTGCTGATCGTGAACGCCATGCTCGTCCCGGCCTGGGCCACCTGGGAGGAGTTCTGGCGCCTCGAGGCCATGGGGTTGACCATGTACGGCCAGATGACCGCGGGGTCGTGGATCTACATCGGCACCCAGGGGATCCTGCAGGGCACCTACGAGACGTTTGCCGCGGTGGCCCGGCGCCACTTCGGCGGGACGCTGCGCGGCCGCGCGGTGCTCACGGCGGGGCTGGGCGGGATGGGCGGGGCCCAGCCGCTGGCCATCACGATGAACGAGGGGGTGGCCCTGGTCGTGGAGGTGGACCCGGCGCGCATCCACCGCCGCCGCCAGGCCGGGTGGGTGGACCGGGCCACGGACGACCTGGACGAGGCGCTGCGGTGGGTGGAAGAGGCGCGACGGACCGGCCACCCGCTCTCGGTGGCCCTGCTGGGCAATGCCGCCGACGTGCACCCCGAGCTGCTGCGGCGCGACGCCGCCTTCGACGTCGTCACCGACCAGACCTCAGCCCACGACCCGCTCGGCGGCTACATCCCCTCAGGGGTGACGGCGGAGGAGGCGGCGGTGCTGCGCCGGCAGGACCCGGAGCGCTACGTGCGCATGGCGCGGGAGTCGATCGTCCGCCACTGCGAGGCCATGGTCACCTGGCAGCGGCGCGGGGCGGTGGTCTTCGACTACGGCAACAACCTGCGCGGGCAGGCGCGCGAGGCCGGCTACGGGGAGGCCTTCGCCTACCCGGGGTTCGTGCAGGCCTACATCCGCCCGCTGTTCGCCCGGGGGCGCGGGCCCTTCCGCTGGGTGGCCCTCTCCGGCAACCCGCAGGACATCGCCGTCACCGACGCGGCGGTGCTGCGCCTCTTCCCCGAGGACGAGGCGCTGGCCCGCTGGCTGCGCCTGGCCCGGGAGCGCGTCCCCTTCCAGGGGCTGCCGGCGCGCATCTGCTGGCTCGGCTACGGGGAGCGGGCCCAGGCCGGGCTGGCCTTCAACGAGCTGGTGCGGACCGGCCGGGTGGAGGCGCCCATCGCCATCGGGCGGGACCACCTGGACGCCGGGTCGGTGGCCTCGCCCACCCGCGAGACCGAGGGGATGCGGGACGGCTCCGACGCCATCGCCGACTGGCCCATCCTCAACGCGCTGCTGAACGCCTGCGCCGGCGCCACCTGGGTGGCGGTGCACCACGGCGGCGGGGTGGGCATCGGGTACTCCATCCACGCCGGGCAGGTGGTGGTGGCCGACGGAACGGCGCTGGGGGCGCAGAAGCTGGAACGGGTCCTCACCACCGACCCCGGTAGCGGCGTGGTCCGCCACGCCGACGCGGGCTACCCCGAGGCGGTGGACGCGGCCAGGCGCGGCGGCATCGTCATGCCCATGCTGGCGGGCTGACCGGTCCCGTCGGGCCGGCCGGGGCGCGCGCCGCCTCGGCTCTGGCGCCTGCCCCGTGCGCCTCTTTACGCCGATTCCCCGGGATGCCATGCTAGGAGGCGGTTTTCACCCCCAGTTCGAGGCACAGGACCGGTGTACGCCCTCAACTTCTACTCGTCGGTGTTCGGCGAGATGCTGCGCCAGGGGCGCAAGACGGCCACCATCCGCCTGGGCGACAAGCGCGACAAGTACCGCGACGGGCAGGTCGTCTGGCTGACGGTGGGCCGGCGCTTCGGGACGCGGCGCAAGGTCGGGGTGGCCATCATCGACCGGGTGGAGGTGAAGCGGCTGGCCGAGGTGACGCCGCGGGAGATCGAGCGCGACAACCCGGAGCTCCGCCGCCACGAGGACCTGATGGACTTCCTGGCCACGATCTACGGCCGGCCGGTCGGGCTGGACGACCTCGTCACCGTGATCCACTTCTCGCGCATCGTCGAGGGGGACGGTCCCCACCCGCCCACCTCCCATCACCCGCCCGGCCCGTAGGCCTGCGCCCGCCGCGTCACCACCAGCGCCCGCCACCACAACCCCATGACCACCGGGACGACGCTCAGCGCCACCAGCGTGCGCGTGAAGAGGACCCCGTCGTAGACGGCGTGGGCCAGGGCGCTCGTGCCCAGCCCCAGGGCGAGCAGCCGCGTGGCGCGGCGGGGGTGGCGGTGCGCCAGACCGATGTAGAACCCCATGAGCGCGCCGAAGCAGGCGTGGCCCGGGACGGCGAGCAGCGCCCGCAAGACCCCCACCGCCACTCCGCCCCGCAGCACGTAGGCCAGGTTCTCCAGCGTGGCGAAGCCGAGCGAGGCCGCCACGGCATAGACGATCCCGTCGAGCGGCTCGTCGAAGGCCGGGTGGCGGTACACCGCCAGGAGGACCACCGCGAACTTCGCCGCCTCCTCGACGGTGCCGACCAGCAGGGCGGCCCCGGCCCCGTGCGGCAGGTAGGGCCCGGCCGGGTCGAGCCCGAGGAGTCGGAAGAGGGCAACTTCGACGAGTCCCGCCGCCACGGCGGAGACGGCGCCCAGCAGGAAGACCCGGCGGACGAGCCCGCGCGGCTCCGGGTGGAGGTGGTCGCGGGCCAGGAAGTACCACAGCCAGAAGATCCCCGGAGCGACGGCCAGGACGACCAGGCCCACCGGGGCGCCTCAGGCCTCGACCGCCTGCACGCGGGCGGGGAGCAGGACGAAGTCGGGCGGGACGCCCGGAGTGAGGTAGAGGTGCTCGGACGCCTGGAAGAACGCCACGCCGCGGTCGTGGGCCCGCCGCGCCAGGACGGGGACGACCAGGCCGGCCTCGCCGTGGCGTTCCAGGGCCCGCGCCGCCTCGAGCCAGGTGTCGACCAGGTGGACGAAGCGCCGCTCGCGCGGTCGCAGCCCCGCCGCCTGCACCTCGTCCGCCTGGCGGGCGGGGAGCGCCGCATAGAGCCACTCCGGCGGCCGCACCGCCGGGCCGGGGTGCTGAAGGGGGACGGTGTGGCCGTGGCGGGCGCGGATGCGGCCGGCGCGCACCTCGAAGCGGCGCGGGTCGTGGTGGACCACGGCCAGCACGTCGGCCTCGGTCACCCCCTCCCACCCGCCGTGCCGGCGCAGCGCCGCCACCAGGGCGTCCAGGGGCACGCTCCCCTCCTCGTCGAGGGTCAGGCCGACCTCGTCGGGACGGTGGCGCAGGATCAGGGACAGGAAGCGGCTGAGCCGGAGACGACGTTCAGGCTGCATCTGGCGCCATGGCCCTTCGCCCGCGCACGGGCGCCTCCCTCCTCCCCGGCGCCCGCAGGAGCTGCGGGCACCCGGGCCCGGGCAGGCGCGGCCGATGCCGTTGAGGGGGGAGGGGGCATGGTGTAGGCTCAACGGCGTGAGCAGGCGCTTGCTCGAGTGTGTCCCCAACATCAGCGAGGGGCGTCGGCGCGAGGTCATCGAGGCCGTCGTCCAGGCGGTGCGGGGGGTCGAGGGCGTCCGCCTCCTCGACGTCCAGTCCGACGAGAGCCACAACCGGTCGGTCATCACCTTCGCCGGCGAACCGGAAGCGGTGGCCGAGGCCGCCTTCCGCCTGTGTGAGCGCGCGGTGGCCCTCATCGACATGAACACCCACCGGGGCGAGCACCCGCGCATCGGGGCGGTGGACGTCGTCCCCTTCGTCCCCATCGCCGACGTGACCATGGACGAGGCCGTGGCCCTGGCCCGGGCGCTGGGGCGGCGGCTGTGGGAGCGGCTGCAGGTGCCGGTCTACTTCTACGGGGCGGCGGCCACGCGGCCGGAGCGGGTGCGCCTGCCCGACATCCGCAAGGGGGAGTACGAGGGGCTGCGCGAGAAGATGAGCGACCCGGCCTGGGCCCCCGACGTGGGGACGGCCGTCCCCCACCCCACCGCCGGGGCCACGGTGGTGGGGGGGCGGCGGCCGCTCATCGCCTACAACATCAACCTCAACACCACCGACGTGAACGTGGCCAAGCAGGTGGCCCGGGCGGTGCGCGAGTCGAGCGGCGGGCTGGTGAACGTCCAGGCGATGGGCGTGACCTCGGAACGCGGGCAGGCCCAGGTCTCGCTCAACCTCCTCGACCACACCCGCACCCCCATCATGCGGGCCTTCGAGCTCGTCCGCGTGGAGGCCGCGCGCTTCGGGGTGGAGATCGCCGAGAGCGAGGTCGTGGGGTTGCTCCCGCTGGATGCGCTGGTGGACGTGGCCCGCTATGCCCTGCGGCTGCGCGACTTCCGGCGCGACCAGATCCTCGAGACCCGGCTGATGGAGTAGGTGACCGCCGACCTCCTTGTCGTGAACATCGGCCAGCTCCTCACGCTGGCCCCGCGCCACCCGGGAGGCAACGACACCCCGCGGCGGGGGGCGGCGCTGGCCGATGTGGGGCTCGTCACCGGCGGGGCGCTGGCGGTGGCCGACGGGGTCGTGGTGGCCGCCGGGCCGGAGGCGGAGGTGCGGGAGGCGGCCGGCCGCGCCGCCGAGGTGGTCGACGCCGGCGGGCGGGTGGTGCTGCCGGGCTTCGTCGACCCCCACACCCACCTCCTCTTCGCCGGGTCGCGCGCCGACGAGTTCGAGCAGCGCCTGCAGGGGCTGAGCTACCTGGAGATCGCCGCGCGCGGCGGGGGCATCCTCCGCACCGTCGCCCAGACGCGGGTGATGGGCGAGGCGGGGCTGGTGGAGCTCGGCGCGGCCCGCCTCGACAGCCTGCTGGCCTGCGGCACCACCACGGTGGAGGTGAAGAGCGGGTACGGCCTCACGGTGGAGGACGAGCTGAAGCTCCTGCGCGCCGCCCACCGCCTGCACGCCCGCCACCACCTCGACATCGTCCCCACCTTCCTGGGCGCCCACGCCCTGCCGCCGGAGTTCGCCGGCGACGCCGACGGCTACGTGCGCCTGGTCATCGAGGAGATGCTCCCCGCCGTAATCGATGAGGACCTGGCCGAGTTCTGCGACGTCTTCTGCGAGCAGGGGGCCTTCACGCCCGAGCAGGCGCGCGCCATCCTGGAGGCCGGCCGCGCCGCCGGGCTCGTCCCCAAGCTGCACGCCGACGAGCTCTCCGACCTGGGCGGGGCGCGGCTGGCCGCCGAGGTGGGGGCGATCTCCGCCGACCACCTCCTCTGCGCCAGCGACGAGGGGCTGCGCGCCATGGCCGCCGCCGGCACCATCGGCGTCCTCCTCCCCGGCACCGCCTTCTTCCTCGGCCTCCCCTACGCACGGGCCCGCCACATGATCGCGCTGGGCGTCCCCATCGCCCTCGCCACCGACTTCAACCCGGGGACGTCGCCCACGTGGTCGATGCCCATGGCCATCGCCCTGGCCTGCGTGGGGATGCGTCTGCGCCCGGCGGAGGCCGTGGTGGCGGCGACGCTGAACGCCGCCCACGCCGTCGGCATGGCGGAGGCGGTGGGCAGCCTGGAGCCGGGGAAGGTGGCCGACTTCCTCATCCTCGACGCCGACGACTACCGCGCGGTGGCGATGCACTTCGGGGTGAGCCTGGTGGACGAGGTCTACAAGCGCGGTCGCCGGGTCTACTCCAGCCGCGCCGGAGTGGTGCCGCCGTGAGCGGAGGGATGGCGCCGTGAGCGTGGCGGAGCAGCGCGTGGGGGCGTGGCTCGAACAGCTGGCCTCCCGCGCCCCCGCACCGGGCGGGGGGAGTGCGGCCGCGCTCGCGGGGGCCCAGGCGGCGGCGCTGGTGGCCATGGTGGCGCGGCTGACGCTGCCCGCGGAGGCCGCAGAATCCCGGCAAGCCGGACAGGCCGCCGCAGGGGCTGCCGACGCGCCGGCGGAGGCGGCGGGGGCACTGGCCGACGCCGAGCGGCTGCGCGCGGCGCTGGTACGGGCGGCCGACGAGGACGCTCGGGCCTTCGAGGCGGTGATGGCGGCCTACCGCCTGCCGCGCTCGACCGACGAGGAGCGGGCCCGCCGGCGTGAGGCGGTGCAGGCGGCCCTGCACATGGCTACCGCCGTCCCGCTGCGGACGGCAGCGGCCGCGGTGGAGGTGCTGGAGACCGCCCGGCGCCTGGCCCCGGTGGCCAACCCCCATGCCGCCAGCGACCTGGGCGTGGCGGCGCACCTGGCGGCGGCGGCGGCCGAGGGGGCGTTGCTGAACGTGGCCATCAACCTGAAGGGCCTGCGCGACGGCGAGGAGGTCGACCGGCTGCGTCGCGAGGCCGCCGAGGTCCGGCGCCGGGCGCAGGCGCTCCGGGAGGCGGTCGTGCGCGTCGTGGAGGCGTCCCTGGCGTGAGCGAGGTCCGCCCCGGCACCCGGCGCTGGACGGTCCACCGCGTCGAGCACGCCACCTCGACGAACGACCTCCTGCGCACGATGGCCATGGCGGGGGCGCCATCCGGGACGGTGGTGGTGGCGCGCACCCAGAGCGCCGGGCGCGGGCGGCTGGGGCGCACCTGGGCGTCCCCGCCCGGCGGGTTGTGGTGCTCGGTGCTCCTGGAGCTGCCGGACGTCCCCTCGCGGCTGCCGCTGCTCGTGGCCGTGGCGGCGGCCGACGCGGCGCGGGCGGTGAGCGGGGCGGACGTGCGCGTGAAGTGGCCCAACGACCTCGTCCTGGCCGGGCGCAAGGTGGGCGGCATCCTGGTGGAGGCCCTCCCGCCGCACGCCGTGGTGGGGATCGGCCTGAACGTGCGCGTCGACCTGGCCGCGCTGCCGCCGGAGGTGCGCGCGGAGGCCGGCTCGCTGCTCCCGGCGGGGGGGTCACGCGAGGCGGAAGCGTCACGCCGGACGGGAGCGTACGCTCCGGCCACGGCGGAGGGTGTCGACCCGGACGAGGTGGACGAGGTGGTGGAGGCCGCGCTGGACCGACTGCTCGGTGCGCTGGCCCAAGTGCACGACGCCGAGCGCGCGGGCCGCGGCGACGAGGTGCTGGCGCGCTGGCGCCACCTGTGCGTCACGCTGGGGCAACCGGTGCGGGTGGCCACGGGCCGCGAGGTGGTGGAGGGGGAGGCGGTGGACGTCGATCCGGCCGGTGCGCTGGTCGTGCGCACACCAGGCGGTGTGCGGCGCCTCGTCGCCGGGGAGGTCACCCAGGTGCGGCCGGGCGAGGGTGGCCACCCCGGGGGCGTCTCCCCGCGCAGCTCCCATGAGTGACCAGGAGGGGCAGGTCTCCGTGAGTGACCACGAGGGGCTGACCGCCGTTCCAGGCATCCGCGTGGGCCACGCCACCGACCGGGACGGTGGCACCGGGTGCACGGTGGTCCTCTGCGAGGCGGGGGCGCTGGCCGCCGGCGAAGTGCGCGGGTGGGCGCCGGGGACTCGGGAAACCGACCTCCTGCGGCCCGGGATGCTCGTGGAGCAGGTCCACGCCGTCCTCCTCACCGGTGGGAGCGCCTTCGGGCTGGCGGCGACGGACGGTGTGGTGCGGTGGCTGGAGGAGCGTGGGGTCGGCTTCGACGCCGGCGTGGCCCGGGTGCCCATCGTTCCCGCGGCCGTCCTCTTCGACCTGGCGGTGGGGCGCGCCGACGCCCGCCCGACGCCTGAGATGGCCTACGCCGCCTGCCTGGCCGCCACCGACGGACCGGTGGCGGAGGGGCGCGTGGGGGCGGGTACCGGGGCCACCGTGGGGAAGCTCCTCGGGCCGGCCGGCGCGATGCCCGGCGGGGTGGGCACGGTTGCGCTCCGCCTGGCCGGGGACGTGCGCGTGGCGGCGCTGGCGGTCGTGAACGCGTTCGGGGACGTCCGCGACCCGCACACCGGCAGGATCGTCGCCGGCGCGCGCCTGCCCGACGGCCGCTTCCTCGACACGGCCGCAGCGCTGCTGACCTGGGAGGGCGACCTGACCTTCGGCCGCCCGGGGACGAGCACGACGCTCGTGGTGGTGGCCACCGATGCCCTGCTCACGCGCGACGAAGCCACCCGTGTCGCCGCCCAGGCGCACGACGGACTGGCCCGTGCGGTCTCCCCGGCCCACACGCTCTTCGACGGGGACGCGGTCTTCGTGCTCTCCACGGGGCGCGGACGGGCGCACCCGCTGGCGGTGGCGGCGGCCGCGGCCGAAGCGACGGCGCGGGCGATCGTGCGGGCGGTCCAGGCGGCGGCGCGGGCCTAGCCCGTGACGCACCGAACAGAACTGGGTCCGGGCCCGGTCAATCGAGATATGGACAGTTTGTTCCCATCATGAACAGACTGCCCGCGCGCCAGTGGAGCGTCGGGCCCTCCCGTTCCGCATCCGGCTTGCCCGCGGGACACCGACGCAGTAGGCTGAACGCAGCCGGCATCCCCCAGGGAGCCGGACTGGACAGACCCGCATTCGCTGCGAGCCCTGTCCGGTATCTGCTGGAGCCGTCCCGCACGGACGGCTCGAGCGCAGAACTGGAACGGAGGGATCACCATGGCCCACGCCCGCCTCGCCCCCCCGCCTGCACGCTGGGGGGTCCGCCTCACGCCCCGGGACATCACGGTGAGCGGCGCCCTCGGTGCCGTGGCCGTCGTGCTCGGGCTCGTCCCCGGGCTCGGCTTCATCCCCGCCCCCACGCCGGCCGGGAGCGCCACGACCATGCACATCCCGGTGATCATCGCCGCCGTGCTGGAAGGTCCCGTCGTGGGGGCGCTCGTCGGCGCCATCTTCGGGGCCTTCTCCTTCACCCGGGCGACCATCCCCATCTTCAAGCAGCCGCTCATCGCCTTCGGCCCGCGCATCCTCATCGGGGTGGTGGCCTTCCTGGTCTTCCGCGCGCTGGCCGCCCGGCACGCCCGCCTCTTCGCCGCGGCCGCGGTGGGCGCGGGGATCTACACGATCCTCGGCCCCGGGGCGGTGCGCTTCCTGGCCGCGCTGGCGGCGGGACGGATCCAGCCCAACTGGCTCGTGGAGGGCTACCGCACCGTGGCCGCGGCCACCGCCTCGTCGCTCTGGCTGCCGGTGGCGGCGGGGGTGGCCTCCGCCCTCCTCGCCCATGCGCTGCTGCGCGGGGAGAACGCCGCCCCGGCGGCGGCCGCGGTGGCCGGGACGCTCACCAACACCGTGGGGGTGCTCACGCTGGCGGTGCTCTTCGGCTTCCTGCCCGCCGGCGCCGCCGTCCTCGTCGGGGCGACCCACGGCCTCCCCGAGGTGATCCTGGCCGTGCTCGTCACCGTCCCGGTCTACCGCGCCGTCACGGCCATGCGCGGCGGCGCCTGAGGCCGCGCCGGGGAGGGGTCGAGCCGATGGCGTCCGGGCTGCTCCTCGCGGTGAACATCAACAACACCCTGATCAAGCTGGCGCTGTACCGGGGCGCGGACCTCCTCCACCACTGGCGCATCGCCACCGACCGGCACAAGACCGCGGACGAGTACGCCATGCTGCTGCGGGCGCTCTTCACCTCCGGGGGGGCGGCCTTCGGGGACGTCGGGGGCGTGGCCATCGCCTCGGTCGTCCCGCCGCTGATGGACACGATGGAGCGCCTCTGCCGCCAGTACCTGGGGCAGGTCCCGCTGGTGGTGGGGCCCGGGGTGCGCACGGGCATGCGCATCCTCTACGAGAACCCCAAGGAGGTGGGGGCGGACCGCATCTGCAACGCCGTCGCCGCCTACGCCCGCTACGGCGGGCCGGTCATCGTCGTCGACCTGGGCACGGCCACGACCTTCTCGGTGGTCTCGGCGGAGGGGGACTTCCTCGGCGGCGCCATCGCCCCGGGGGTGGGCATCTCCGTGGAGGCGCTGGCCGAGCACGCCGCCCAGCTCCACCGCGTGGAGCTGGTGCGGCCGCGCACGGCCATCGGCCGGTCGACGGTGGCGGCGATGCAGTCGGGGATCTTCTTCGGCTTCGTCGGGCAGGTGGAGGAGTTGCTGAGGCGCATGCAGGAGGAACTGGGTCGGCCGGCGGTGACCGTGGCCACCGGGGGGTGGGCGGAGCTGATCCTGCAGGAGTGTCGCAGCATCATGCACCACGAGCCGCTGCTGGCCCTGGAGGGCCTGCGTCTGATCTACGAGCGCAACCGGGAACCCGCACCGGCGCGCCCCTCGGGCGAGGGGCGGCTGTGATCGCCGCCTGCGAGGGGCGACCGTGATCGCCGCCTCCCCTCCGTCCCCCGCGCCCGTCGGGGACGACGCGGCGCGGCCGCTGCGCGTGGTCTCGGTGAGCCTGGGCTCGCCCGCCCGCGACTACCGCCTCACGTTGCGGGTGCTGGGGCGCGAGGTGGTGGCCGAGCGGATCGGCGTGCCGGACCTGGCCGCCTACGGCCGGATGCTGCGTGCCCTCGACGGCCAGGTGGACGTCCTGGCCATCGGCGGGGCCAACTTGGCCCTCACGGTGGGTCACCGCCGCTACCCCATCCGCGACATCGCCCGCCTGGTGCGGGGCCTGCGCACGCCGGTGGTGGACGGCGGGGCGCTGAAGAGCCTGCTGGAGCGCCGGCTCGTGCTGGAGTGGTTGCCGCGGGAGCACGGGGTGGACCTGCGCGGGCGGCGGGTGCTGCTGGTGAGCGCGGTCGACCGCTACGGGCTGGCCGAGGCCTTCACCCGGGCCGGCAGCGACGTGCGCTTCGGCGACCTCATGTTCGCGCTGGGCCTGCCGGTCCTGCTGCGGGGGCTGGGGACGGTGCGCGTGCTGGCGGCGCTGGCGCTGCCCGTGATCACGCGCCTGCCCTTCACCTGGCTCTACCCCACCGGCGCCCGGCAGGAGGAGATCGTCCCGCGTTTCGCCGGCGCCTACGCCTGGGCCGAGGTGCTGGCCGGGGACTTCCTCTACATCCGCCGGCACATGCCCGAGGACCTCGGCGGGAAGCTCGTCTTCACCAACACCCTCACCGCCGCTGACGTGGAGGCGCTGCGCCGCCGCGGCGTGTGGATGGTCGTCACCTCCACGCCCGAGCTCGGCGGCGGCCGCTCGCCGGGGACGAACCTGGTGCAGGCGATCCTGGTGGCGGTCTCAGGGCGGCGGCCCGAGGAGCTCGCGCCGCAAGACTACCTGACGTTGATGGCCCGGGCGGGCTTCCGGCCGCGGGTCGAAGTGCTCAACCTGGAGCGGGCCTGGGCGCCGCAGCCCGGGACCGCGCCGGTCCGCGGGCCGCACCCGGCGGCCGGGGCGCCCTCATGACGGCACCCGGGCGCTTCGCCTTCGTCCTCCACCCGCTGCGGGTGGAGGACTTCGCCCGCAAGTTCGGCGTGCTGCGGCGCGCGCCCGGCCCGCTGCTGGAGTGGGCGGCGCGGTTCGTCCCCCCGCTGGTCGCCTCGCGCATCACCGGGATCCGCTCGCCCACGGGGGCGACGGCGGAGGGGTGGTTCATCGGGCTGCCGCTCACCACGCGCGTCCTGCTGGCCAGCCCGCCCGAGTTCGTCTACCGCCGTCTGGCGCAGTGCGGGGCCCTGGCCGAACGCCTGGGCGCGGGCATCATGGGGCTGGCCGCCTTCACCAAGGTGGTGGGCGACGGCGGGGTGACGGTGGCCGAGCGCGTGCGCATCGGCGTCACCACCGGCAACGCCTACACCGCCGGGACGGCGGTGGAGGCGGCGTGGCTGGCGGCGGAGCGGCTGGGGAGGGGGCCGGCGCAGGCCCACGTGGTCATGGTGGGGGCCACGGGGGCCATCGGCGCGGCGGTGAGCCGGCTGGTGGCCCCGCAGGCGGCGCGGCTGACGCTGGTGGCGCGCACCCCCGACCGCCTGGAGGCGCTGGCCGCCGACCTGCGCAAGACGGCGCGCGACGTCGCCACCGCCGCCGACCCCCGCCGCGCGGTGCGCGACGGCGACATCGTCTTCACCGTCACGTCGGCCACCGAGCCGCTCATCGAGCCCGAGGACCTGCGGCCCGGCGCGGTGGTCTGCGACGTGGCCCGCCCCCGCAACGTCTCCCGCCTGGTCTACGAGCGGCGGGGGGACGTGCTGGTGATCGACGGCGGCGTCATCGAGGTGCCGGGAGAGCCGGACTTCGGCCTGGACTTCGGCCTCCCGCCGCGCATGGTGGAGGCGTGCATGGCCGAGACGATGATCTTGGCGCTGGAGCGGCGGTACGCCGACTACACGGTGGGGCGGGCCATCAGCGTGGCGCAGGTGGAGGAGATCCTGGCGTTGGGGCGCCGCCACGGCTTCCGCGTCGCCGGGTTCCGCCGCTTCGAGCGGGCCATCCCGGACGAGGAGGTGGAGCGCATCCGCACCCGCGCCGTCCGCGCCTCCGGGGTGGTCGGATGAGGAGGGTGCGGGCAGGGCGCCGGTATCCACCGGGCACGTCGCGCGAGCTCCCCGACCGAACAGGACTGGGCCCGGACCCAGTGGCCGTGACGCACGAACGGCCGCGTACGCCGTCCAAGTGGCGCGCGCGCCGGGCGGAGCGGCGGATGGGGTCCCCGCGCGTCGCACAGACGAGGGAGGCGGGTCCGCGGCTGGAGAGGGTGGCCCGGCGCTGAGACCGGCCGCTGCTTGACGCCCGCGCGGCGCCTCGCCTATACTGACCGACGCGTAGGCCCGTCCCGGGCCTACTTTCTGTTCCCCCCGGCCCGCCCGTGCACGGGTGGCCGCATCCGACGTGGCGCGCGAGCGTCACGGTCGACGTCTGCCAGGGGGAGGTCGTCCCGGGCAGGAGGGCGGGCATCCCGGTGGAGCGTATGGTCGACAAGGGTGAGAAGGAGACGATCCTGACCCCGGAGGGGCTGCGCCGGCTCGAGGAAGAGCTGGAGCACCTCAAGGTCGTGCGGCGCAAGGAGATCGCCGAGCGCATCAAGGCGGCCAAGGACTTCGGCGACCTCGCCGAGAACGCCGAGTACGAGGACGCCAAGAACGAGCAGGCCTTCGTGGAGGGGCGCATCCTCCAGCTGGAGGCCATTCTGCGCAACGCCCGCGTCATCGACGGGAACGACCGCAAGACCGACGAGGTCACCGTCGGCTGCACCGTCACCCTGCAGGACCTCAGCAACGGCGAGCGGCTCACCTACACCATCGTCGGGTCGGCGGAGGCCGACCCGACGCATGACCGGATCAGCAACGAGTCGCCCGTGGGCCGGGCCCTGCTCGGCCGGAAGAAGGGCGAGACGGTCGAGATCCAGGTTCCCGCCGGCACCCTGCGCTACACCGTCCTCGATGTGCGCGGGTGACCCTCCCGGCCCCAGGCTCCCTCTGAGTTCCCCGGTGCTGCCTGCGACGGTGCGCGCCGCCCCCTCCCCCGAGTTGGGTATGTAGAAGGCGGGGGTGGGGAATGGGGTGGAGCGCCGGAGCGTAGTACCATAGATGATGGCGGGATCGGCTGACGGATCTCCGTCAGGCGGTTGTGCTCGCCGGATCCGCCGTCCGATAGAGGGGCTGGCGGCAGGAGTGAACTTCGGGCACCCAGAATTCGTTGGCCTAATCGGCCGGAGCGGTCCCGGCGCCACTCCTGCCGGCTCCCCCGGGCGGGATCCCCTCCGCGCCTGGCGGAGAGGAGGACGTCATGGCAATGTTTGAACGCTTCACGGAGCGCGCCCGGCGCGTGATCATCCTTGCGCAGGAGGAGGCCAAGCGTCTCAACCACAGCGCCGTGGGCACCGAGCACATCCTGCTCGGGATCATCCGTGAGGGGGAGGGCGTCGCCAGCAAGGTCCTGGAGAGCTTGAACATCAGCCCCGACCGGGTGCGCGCGGAGATCGAGAGCGCCATCGGCCGCGGGGAGCGCACCCCTTACGAGGAGGTGGCCTTCACCCCGCGGGCCAAGAAGGTGCTGGAGCTGGCGCTGGACGAGGCCCGGCGCCTGGGCCACAACTACATCGGCACGGAGCACCTGCTCCTGGGGCTCATCCGCGAGGGCGAGGGCGTGGCCGCCCGCGTGCTCGAGGCCATGGGCGCCGACCTGGAGCGGGTGCGCGCCCAGGTGGTCTACCTGCTCGGGGAGGAGGGGACCACCACCTACAGCAAGCAGTCGAGCAAGACCCCCACCCTCGACGAGTTCGGCCGCGACCTGACCAAGCTGGCCCGGGCCGGCAAGCTCGACCCGGTGATCGGGCGCGAGCGGGAGATCGAGCGGGTCATCCAGGTCCTCTCCCGCCGCACCAAGAACAACCCCGCGCTCATCGGCGAGCCGGGCGTGGGCAAGACCGCCATCACCGAGGGGCTGGCCCAGCGCATCGTGCGGGGGGACGTGCCCGAGGTCCTGCGCAACAAGCGGGTCGTCCAGCTCGACCTGGCCGCCCTCGTCGCCGGGACGAAGTACCGCGGCGAGTTCGAGGAGCGGATGAAGAAGGTCATGGAGGAGATCCGCAAGGCGCAGGGGGAGGTCATCCTCTTCGTCGACGAGCTGCACACGCTGGTGGGCGCCGGGGCGGCGGAGGGGGCCATCGATGCCAGCAACATCCTCAAGCCGGCCCTGGCCCGCGGCGAGTTGCAGTGCATCGGCGCCACCACTCTGGACGAGTACCGCAAGTACGTGGAGCGGGACGCGGCCCTGGAGCGGCGCTTCCAGCCCATCCTGGTGGCCGAGCCCACCGTGGAGCAGACCATCGAGATCCTCAAGGGGTTGCGGGAGCGCTACGAGGCGCACCACGGCGTCTCCATCACCGACGACGCCCTCTTCGCCGCGGCCACGCTGGCGGATAAGTACATCTCCGACCGCTTCCTGCCCGACAAAGCCATCGACCTGATGGACGAGGCCAGCAGCAAGGTGCGCCTGCAGGCCTCCTTCCTGCCCAGCGAGCTGCGCCAGGCCATGGAGAAGGTCGAGCGGGTGCGCCGCGAGAAGGAGGAGTCCATCAAGAACCAGGACTTCGAGCGGGCGGCGCAGCTGCGCGACCGCGAGCGGGTGCTGCGCCAGAAGCTCGAGGAGCTGGAGGCCTCCTGGAAGAAGGAGAAGGGGCGCGACCCCACCGCCGTCTCCGCCGAGGACATCGCCGACATCGTCTCCTCCTGGACCGGCGTGCCGGTGACCCGCCTGGTCGAGGAGGAGACCCAGAAGCTGCTGCGCATGGAGGAGGCCCTCCACGAGCGCATCGTCGGCCAGGAGGAGGCGGTGCGGGCGGTGGCCAAGGCGGTGCGCCGGGCCCGGGCGGGGCTGAAGGACCCGCGCCGGCCCATCGGCTCGTTCATCTTCCTCGGCCCCACCGGGGTGGGCAAGACCGAGCTGGCCCGGGCCCTGGCCGAGTTCCTCTTCGGGGACGAGAACGCCCTCGTGCGCATCGACATGTCCGAGTACAGCGAGCGCCACACCGTCTCGCGGCTGGTAGGCTCGCCGCCCGGCTACGTCGGGTACGAGGAGGGGGGTCAGCTCACCGAGGCGGTGCGCCGGCGGCCCTACTCGGTGGTGCTCTTCGACGAGATCGAGAAGGCCCACCCGGAGATCTTCAACGTCCTGCTGCAGATCCTGGACGACGGCCGCCTGACCGACGCCCAGGGGCGCACGGTGGACTTCAAGAACACCGTCATCATCATGACCAGCAACGTGGGCGCGCCGCAGATCGACAAGGAGGCCGGCATCGGCTTCCGGGCGGTGCGCGACGAGGCCCAGGGCCGGGAGCAGGCCTACCAGCGGATGCGCGACCGGGTGATGGAGGAGCTGCGGCGCACCTTCCGGCCGGAGTTCCTCAACCGGCTGGACGAGATCATCGTCTTCAAGCCGCTCACCCACGAGCAGATCCGCGACATCGTCGCCATCCTCATCGAGCGGGTGCGGCGCGAGGTGCGCGGCCAGGGGATGGACATCGAGGTGACGGACGAGGCCAAGGAGGTCCTGGCCCGCGAGGGCTACGACCCCACCTTCGGGGCGCGGCCGCTGCGCCGGGCCATCCAGCGCCTGGTGGAGGACCCGCTCTCCGACGAGCTGCTGCGCGGCCGCTTCAGCAGCGGCGACGTCATCGTCGTGGACGCCCGCGAGGGGCGCATCGTCTTCGAGAAGAAGCGCGAGCCCGCGCTGGCCGAGTAACCCCCGCGGAGCCCCGCGCGCTGTGCGACCGACGACCCGGGCCCACCGCCCGGGTCGTCGCTTTGCGGCTGCGCCACGGGAGGGGAGGAAACCTGCCCCCCGCCGCCGATAGAAGGAGAGGACCGCCCATGCCGACGACGCGCGTGCGCTACGCCTGCCAGGCCTGCGGCCATGTCTCGCCCAAGTGGCTGGGGCGCTGCCCCGCCTGCGGCGAGTGGAACACCTTCGTCGAGGAGCCCGCGGCCCCGGTCCCCCGGCCCCCGGTCCCGCGGCCCCCGGCCCGGGCGGCCGAGGTCGTCTCCATCACCGACGTGGCCCTCGAGCGCGAGCCGCGGGCCACCACGGGCATCGCGGAGTTCGACCGCGTGCTGGGCGGCGGCCTCGTCCCCGGCGCGCTCGTCCTCATCGGCGGCGACCCCGGGATCGGCAAGTCCACCCTGCTCACCCAGGTGGCCGCCCGCGTGGCCGCCCAGGGGCGTACCGTCCTCTACGTCACCGCCGAAGAGTCCGCCCGCCAGGCCCGTCTGCGCGCGGGGCGGCTGGGCCCGCTGCCGCGCGACCTCCTCCTCCTGGCCGAGACCGACCTGGAGGCCGTCCAGCGCGCTGTGGAGCGCCTCCGCCCCGCGCTCGTGGTGGTGGACTCGATCCAGACAGTCTACCGGCCGGACGTCCCCTCGGCGCCGGGCAGCGTGGCGCAGGTGCGGGAGTGTGCCGCCGCGCTGCTGGGGGTGGCCAAGGGACAGGAGGTGACCGTCCTCCTGGTCGGCCACGTCACCAAGGAGGGGCAGCTGGCCGGCCCGCGGGTGCTGGAGCACCTGGTGGACACCGTGCTGGCCTTCGAGGGGGACCCGCACCACGCCTACCGCCTCCTGCGCGCCACCAAGAACCGCTTCGGCTCGACCCACGAGCTCGGGGTCTTCGAGATGGCCTCGGACGGGCTGCGCGAGGTCCCGAACCCCTCGGCGGCCTTCCTGGCCGAGCGCGCGGTGTCCGCCTCGGGGTCGGCCATCGTCTGCGCCATGGAGGGGGCCCGGCCGCTGCTGCTGGAGGTGCAGGCGCTGGTCACCCCCACGCACTTCGGGGTACCGCGGCGCACCGCCGCCGGGGTGGACTACAACCGCCTGGTGCTGCTGCTGGCGGTGCTGGAGAAGCGGGCGGGCTTGCACCTGGCCATGCACGACGTCTACGCCAGCGTGGCGGGCGGGCTGCGCGTCGCCGACCCGGCGGCCGACCTGGCCCTGGCGGCGGCCGTGGCCAGCGCCTTCCGCGACCGGCCGCTCGACCCGGGCAGCGTGGTCCTGGGCGAGGTGGGCCTGGGCGGGGAGGTGCGGACGGTGCGCCACGCCGCCCGGCGCATGGCCGAGGCGGCGCGCCTGGGCTTTGCCCGGCTGGTGGTGCCGCGGGGGAACGTCGAGGAAGCCCGCGGGGCCGGCGTGGAGGTCGCCGGCGTGGCGACCCTGGGCGAGGCGCTGGCCGTGCTGCTGGGCTAGGCGGGCGGGGCTAGGTCAGGTGGAAGAGACCGAGGGCGGCGACGCGCTCGCGCTCCTTCCGCAGGATCGCGCCCAGGTCCAGGCCCGTGACGTGGCAGAGGGCGGCCAGGTAGAAGAGGGCCGTCCCCACTTCGTCCTCCAGGGTCTCGCGGCAGCGCTCGCAGGGTTCCCCCTGCAGGTGGGTGGAGAGCTGCTCCCGGACCTCTGCCAGCGAGAGGTTGGCCGGGAAGCGCTGGCGCTCCGCCGCGATCTGGACGCAGCCGCAGGAGGTCACGGCCTTGGCCAGGGCCCGGGCGATGCGGGCGGAGGACTCCACGAGCTTGCTCTGGACGTCGAGGATGCTGCGGTGGCGAATGAGGTACTGGCCGACGAGATCCTGGAACGCGGCCTGGTCGGTCTCTTTCATCCCGCGCCTCCTGAGTCCGGGGTGGGGCTCCCGCTGGGGCGGGGGCGCGCCGCGGGAGCACCGGCCGCAGACCCTGCCAGGCCGCGGATCCCGGAACGCGCAGCGCCATTGTAGGAGCGCGTTTCCGCACGTGTCAAGGCGACCGCCGTGCGGCGTGCGCGTGCTATAATCAAAGCAACATGCAGACCGCCCTGCGCGCCGTTGGGGGTCTGCTGGGCGCGCTCGTCGGGTTCCAGCTGGCCACTCAGCGTCTCGTCCTCTCGGTCTTCCCGGAAACGCTGGCCCGCATCGGCCTGGCGGTCATCGTCGCCTTGCTGGGCTGGCTGCTCAGCCCCTGGCTGTGGCGGCAGTTCGTGGCGGCCATGGACTTCGTCCTGCGCGGGCTGGCCCGCCTCTCCCTGCGCGACCTGGCCCTGGGGGTGACCGGGCTCATCGTCGGGCTGCTCATCGCCTTCCTGGTAAGCCTGCCCCTGGGCGGGCTGCCCTTCCTCGGCCCCTACCTGCGGCCGCTGGCCGCGCTGATCTTCGGCTACCTGGGCATCCACGTGGCCCTGCAGCGGCGCGAGGAGGTGACCACCATCCTCCCGCGCATCCGCAACGAGGACGAGGGGGCCGGACCCCGGGCGGTGCCCAAGGTGCTGGACACCAGCGTGATCATCGACGGGCGCATCGCCGACGTCTGCCGCACCGGCTTCGTGGACGGTCCCCTGCTCGTCCCCCGCTTCGTCCTGCAGGAGCTGCAGCGCATCGCCGACTCCGCCGACCCGATCCGGCGCGCCCGTGGGCGCCGGGGGCTCGACGTCCTGAACACCCTGCAGAAGGAGTTCGGCGCCGTGCGCGTCGTCGAGGAAGCCGGGGCGGCCGACGGCGAGGTCGACGCCCGCCTGGTGGCCTACGCCCGCAGCATCGGCGCGGCCATCCTGACCAACGACCTCAACCTCAACAAGGTGGCGGAGCTGCAGGGTGTGCGCGTCCTCAACATCAACGAGCTGGCGCAGGCGCTGCGTCCCATCCTCCTGCCGGGGGAGACCCTCTCCCTCCAAATCCTCCGGGAGGGCAAGGAGGCCGGTCAGGGGGTCGGCTACCTGGAGGACGGGACGATGGTGGTGGTGGAGGGCGGTCGGCGCCTCATCGGCGAGCAGGCCGAGGTGGTGGTGACGAGCGTCCTGCAGACCGTGGCCGGCCGCATGATCTTCGCCCGGCCCCGCAGCGAGCTCCCCGCCGGCTCCTCCACCGTGCCCCGCCGGTAGGCCCCCGCCGACGGTCGCCGGGCGATCGTCGGCCGGGCCGTGCCCTCTCCTTCCCCCTCGCGGCCCCACCAGGAGTCCGCGTCCCCTGCGGTGAACATCTGTGCAAAGACTGATCGTTCGTTCACCGAGGATCCGTGAGCCCATGGGGTTGCTGCCGCGGCTGCAGGCACGGGAGCGGGAGGGGCGGCCGGTCCGCGTGGCGGTGGTCGGCGTCGGGCAGATGGGCGCCGGGGTCGCCCGTCAGGTGGCGGCCCTGGCGGGCATGCGCCTCGTCGCCCTGTGCGACGTCAGGGTGGAGCGGGCGCTCGGGGCCGCTGAGGCCGCGGGGCTCCGGGCGGCCGTGGCCGCCGACGGAGCGGAGGCTGCGCGCCTCGTCCGCGAGGGACGCGTGGCCGTGACCGCCCGGGCGGAGGGCGTCGCGGACCTGCCGGTGGACGTCCTCGTGGACGCCACGGGCGAGCCGGAGGTGGGGGCGCGTCTGGGCCTTTGCGCCCTGCGGCCCGGACGGGCGCTCGTCTCCCTGAACGTCGAGGCCGACGTCACCGTCGGCCCCCTGCTCGGGCACCTGGCCCGGCGCAGCGGGGCGGTCTACACCCTGGCCGCCGGCGACGAGCCGGCCGCGCTGGGAGAGCTGGTGGACGAGGCGCGGCTGATGGGCCTCGAGGTGATCTGCGCCGGCAAGGGCAAGAACAACCGCCTCGACCGCACCGCCACCCCGGCCCGCCTCGCCGGGGAGGCGCGCACCCGTGGGATGAGTCCGCGCATGCTCACCGCCTTCGTGGACGGCACCAAGACCATGGCTGAGCTGGCCGCCCTCGCCAACGCCGCCGGCCTCGGGATCGACCGGCCGGGGCTGCACGGCCCCGCGGCGGATCTGGCTGACCTCCTGCACACCTTCGTCCCCGAGGGCGACGGCGGCATTCTGCAGCGGCGGGGCGTGGTCGATTACGCCGTCGGCGACGTCGCACCCGGCGTCTTCCTCGTCGTGACCGCCCCGGAGGCGCTGCGGGGCGACCTGGCCTACCTGCGCATGGGTGACGGACCCTACTACCTGCTCCACCGTCCCTACCACCTGGCCAGCCTGGAGGTCCCCCGCTCCATCGCCCGAGCCGCGCTCGACGGCGAGGTGACGCTGGCGCCTGCGGGCCCGCCGCGGGTGGAGTGCGTGGCGGTGGCCAAGCGCGACCTCCGCCCGGAGGAGGTGCTGGACGGGATCGGCGGCGAGACTGTCTACGGGCTGGCCGAGGAGGCCGACCGCGCGTCAGCCGAGGGGCTGCTGCCCGTGGGCCTGGCGCAGGGCGCGCGGGTCCTGCGCCCGGTGGCGGCGGGGTGCCCGCTGCGCTACGCGGACGTGGTCCTGGACGAAGGCGCGGTGGTCGTGCAGGCCCGGCGCCTGCAGGACGCCCTCCTCCGGCAGGGCCTGCTGGGGGGACCGGGCGGATGATGGACCACGCGCTGCTGGCCAGGGTCGCCGACCTCTACTACCTGCAGGACCTGACCCAGCAGGCCATCGCCGAGCGCCTCGGGCTCTCACGCCCCACCGTCTCGCGCCTGCTGCGGCGGGCCCGGGCGGAGGGAGTCGTGCGCATCGAGGTGGCGCGCGCGCCCGAGGCGTACCCGAAGCTGGCGCGGGCGCTCGAACGTCGGGGGGTGCGGGAAGCGGTGGTCGTGGAGGCGGCGGCCGATCCCGCCGTCACCCGGGCGGCGGTCGGCCGAGCGGGAGCCGCGCTGCTGGTCCGGCTGCTGCGCCCGGGCATGCGCCTGGGGATCTCCTGGGGCCGCTCGGTGGCCGCGGTGGTGGAGGCGCTGCCGGCCCAGCGGCGGGTACCGGTCGAGCTCGTGCCGCTCGTGGGCGGGGTAGGTCAGGTGCGCAGTGAGATCCATGCCAACGACCTCGTCCGGCGCGCCGCGGCCGCCCTCGGCGGCCGCGTCACCCTCCTGCACGCGCCGGCCGTGGCCGCCCACCCGCGGGTGCGCCAGGCCCTCCTCTCCGACCCGGCGATCCGGCGGGTCCTCGACCTGGCGCGCCGCGCCGACGTCGCGCTCGTCGGCATCGGCGCGCCGGTGCCGTCCTCCACCCTGGTCGAGAGCGGCTACTTCAGTGCCGCCGACCTGGCGGCACTGCGCCGCCGGGGCGCCGTGGGGGACGTCTGCACCCGGTTCTTCACGGCCGAGGGCCGCCCCGCCGCGCCGGAGCTGGAGGCGCGCACCGTGGCGGTGACGCTGGAGGAGCTGCGCCGCCTCACCACGGTGGTGGCGGTGGCGGCGGGGACGGAGAAGGCCCGGGCCATCGCCGGGGCGGTGCGCGGCGGTCTCGTGGACGTGGTGGTGACCGACCACCGGACGGCGGCGGCGGTGGTGGAGGTGCTGGGCGGGCGCGACACCGCCGCGGGGGGCGGGCGTCGTGATCCCGGGCCGGCGGGCGCGGGAGGCGACCGATGAGCGCGGGAGGCCTGCCCCCGGATCGCCTGGTCGCGCTGCTGCGGACGATGCTGCTCATCCGTGCCTTCGAGGAGCTGGCCGACGAGCTGTTCGCGCAGGGCCGGGTCCACGGCACGATGCACCTGAGCGTCGGGCAGGAGGCGGTGGCGGCGGGGGTATGCGCGGCGCTGCAACCCGGCGACTACATCCTCAGCACCCACCGCGGCCATGGCCACTGCCTGGCCAAGGGCGCGGACGTGCGCCGCATGATGGCCGAGTTCCTGGGGAAGGCCACGGGGTACTGCCGCGGCCGCGGCGGCAGCATGCACATCGCGGACGTGGCCGGCGGTAACCTGGGGGCGAACGGGATCGTGGCCGGCGGGCTGCCCATCGCCACCGGGGTAGGCCTCTCCATCCGGCTGCGCCGCTCCGGCCAGGTGTGCGTCGCCTTCTTCGGGGACGGGGCCGCCAACGAGGGGGCCTTCCACGAGGCGCTCAACCTGGCCAGCATCTGGGAGCTGCCGGTGCTCTTCGTCTGCGAGAACAACCAGTACGCCATGTCGATGCCGGTGGGGCGGGCGATGCGTGTGGCGCGGGTGAGTGACCGGGCCGCCGCCTACGGGATGCCCGGGGTGACGGCGGACGGCATGGACGTGGTCGCGGTGTACACGGTGGCGACCGAGCTGGTGGCGCGGGCCCGCCAGGGCGGCGGACCCGCGCTGCTGGAGTGCGTGACCTACCGCTACCGGGGCCACAGCAAGAGCGATCGGCAGCGCTACCGCGCCCGGGAGGAGGTGGAGGCCTGGCGGGCCCGCGACCCCATCGACCGTCTGCGGGCGCGCCTGCTGGCGGCAGGGGTCCTCTCCGCGGCGGCGGCCAATCAGCTGGCGGCGGAGGCCCGTGCCGCCGTCGCCGCCGCGCTGGCCTTTGCCGAGGCCAGCCCCGAGCCGGACCCGGCCACCCTGCTCGAGGGGGTGTACGCGTGACGGAGCGGGCCGTGAGCACGGCGACGGGCGGGACGGAGGTGGGCGTGCGGGAGCTCTCCTATGCGGAGGCCATCCGCGAGGCGCTTCGCCAGGCCATGCACGCGGACGAGCGCGTGATCCTGCTCGGCGAGGACATCGGCGTCTACGGCGGCGCCTTCGGGGTGACCGACGGGCTGCTGGAGGAGTTCGGGCCCGAGCGCGTGCGCGACACGCCCATCTCCGAGGCGGCCATCACCGGGTGCGCCATCGGCGCGGCGGTGACCGGCCTGCGGCCGGTGGTGGAGATCCAGTTCATGGACTTCATCACTCTGGCGATGGAGCAGCTCGTCCTCCAGGCGGCCAAGATGCGCTACATGTTCGGGGGGACGGTCACCGTCCCGATGGTCCTGCGCACGCCCGCGGGTGCGGGGACGGGTGCGGCGGCGCAGCACTCCGGGAGCCTGGAGGCCTGGTTCGCCCACGTCCCGGGACTGAAAGTGGTGGCTCCGGCGACGCCCGCCGATGCCAAAGCGCTGCTGCTCGCCGCCATCGCCGACCCCAACCCGGTCATCGTCGTCGAGCACAAGCTCCTCTACCGGACCCGCGGGCCGGTGCCGGAGGCGCCCGCGCCGGCTCCCCTCGGCGTCGCCGCCGTGCGCCGGGAAGGGCGCGACGTCACGGTGGTGGCCACCTCGGTGATGGTGCCGCGGGCCCTGACGGCGGCCGAGCGCCTGGCCGCCGAAGGGGTGGACGTGGAGGTGGTGGACCTGCGCACGCTGCGGCCGCTGGATGCGGAGACCCCCGCGGCCTCGGCGCGCAAGACCGGACGGGTGGTGGTGGTCTACGAGGCGGTGAAGACGCTGGGGATCGGCGCTGAGGTCGCGGCGCGACTGGTGGAGGGGGAGACCTTCTACCACCTGAAGGCGCCGGTGGTCCGGCTGGGCGGGGCGGAGTGTCCCATCCCATACAACCGGACGCTGGAGCGGGCGGCGGTCCCGCAGGAGGAGGATATCGTCGCCGCGGTCCGGCAGGTGCTGGCCGAGGGGTAGGAGCGCATGGCCACGCCGGTGATCCTGCCCAAGTTCGACATGACGATGGCCGAGGGGACGCTCGGGCGCTGGCTGGTCGGCGAGGGCCAGGCGGTCCGGCGGGGCGACCCGCTGGTGGAAGTCATCACCGACAAGGTGACGATGGAGGTGGAGGCGCCCGCCGATGGGGTGCTGGCGGGGGTCCGCGCCCGGGAGAGGGAGCGCGTCCCGGTGGCCGCCGTCATCGCCTACATCGTGGCGCCCGGCGAGGCCCCCCCAGCCCCAGCGGCCGCCGCAGCGCCAGGGACTCGTCCGGCGGGGGAACCGCCGGCTGCTCCGGCGGTGCGCCGTCGGGCCCGTGAGGCGGGGGTGGATCTGGCCACCCTCCGCGGCACCGGACCGGGCGGGCGCATCACCGAGCACGACCTGGAGGCGGCCCTGGCCGCGCGCAGGTCGCCCCCGGACCGGCTGCCGGCCACGCCGGGGGGTGGCCCCGCCGTCGAGCCCCACCTCCGCCCGCCGGGCGAGCGGCGGCCGCTCGACGCGCGGCGTCGCACGATCGCCGCGCGCATGGCCCAGAGTGCCCGGGAGATCCCGCACATCTACCTGAGGCGAGCGGTGGACTTCTCCGGGCTCGCACCCACCCGCGTGTACACTGCCGCCGTGGTGGCCGCCGCGGCGCGCGCCCTGCGGGCACACCCCCTGCTGCGCGCCGCCTTCCAGGAGGACGCCATCCTGGTCCACCAGGCCATCGACGTGGCCGTGGCCGTGGACACGCCGCAGGGCGTGGTCGCCCCGGTGGTGCGCGCCGCGGACGGCAAGAGTGTCCAGGCGATCCAGGCGGAGGTGGCGCTCCTGGCAGAGCGCGCGCGGGCGGGGACGCTGCGGGCCGAGGACCTCCAGGGAGCGGCCTTCACCGTCTCGAACCTCGGGGTGTTCGGCGTGGACGCCTTCACCGTGCTCATCCCCCCGGGCCAGTCGGCGCTGCTGGCGCTGGGCGCGGTCCGTCCCCGCCCGTGGGCGGTGGGGAACGCGGTGGCCGTGCGGCCGGTCGGGGAGGTGGTGCTGGCGCTCGACCATCGCGTGGCTGACGGGGCGGACGGCGCCCGCTTCCTCGACGACCTCTGCCGCCTGCTGGCGCAGGGAGGCGGCACGGACCAGGGGCCGGGGGTGGACAGGGGGCCCTCCACGCGGAGCGGACCGTGACGGTCCGGGTGCGGGAGCGGTACGAGGTCGAGCTGGCCTGCCGCCGCTGCGGGCGCCCGGCGCCGCACCTCGTCACGCCGGGCGAGGGGGGTCTCTCGCGTGTGACCTGCATCCGCTGCGGACGGGCCGTGGCCGTGGACACGCTGCGCTTCATGGAGCAGTACGTCGACGGCGTAGTGCGGCGGCTGCTGGCCAAACCCTTCGAGATCACCACCCAGTTCAACCGGAACCCGCGGGCCTTCATCGCCTCCCTGCCCGGGCGGGTGCTCACCAAGCCCTTCCGCGTCGCCGCCGAGCTGCGCACGACGATGGACATCGTCCGGCCGCGCGCCCTCCGCCCGGCGCGTGGGACGCAGCGGCGGCCGCCCGCGCTCGCCCCGGGCGAGCTCCCGCACCCGGAGCGCCGCTGCCAGGTCCTGCTGAGCGCTCCCGTGCTGTGGGCCCATCCGGCCGAAGAGATCCTGGAGGCGGCGCGCGACCTCGGCTACGACGGGGTGGAGCTGTGGGCCTACCAGCTCCTGGAAGAGGGGGCCGACCCGGCCGCGCTGGCCGCCCAGGCGGCGCGGCTGGGGCTGCGCCTGACGCTGCACACCCTGAGCTGGGACCTCAACCCCACCTCGCGGGTGGAGCCCATCCGGGAGGCGTCCCTGGCGGCCCTGCACCGCTCGGTGGAGCTGGCCGGGCAGCTGGGGGTGCGGCTCGTGGTCATGCACCCGGGGCAGACCACGGCGCCCTACGATGAGGGGGAGGCCTACTGGCCGGCGCTCGTGTCGGCGGTCCGCGAGGTGGCCGACCATGCCCGGGCGGTCGGGGCGGTGGTGGGCGTCGAGCACATGGAGGCCCGGCAACGGGAGTACGTCATCACGCCGGAGGACGCCAACCGCCTGGTGCGCGACGTGGACCGCCCCAATGTCGGCACCGTCCTGGACGTGGCGCACATCCCCTGGGGGGAGGACGAGGCTGCCTTCCTGGGGCGGCTGCGGCACGTCGTGCACGTCCACCTGAGCGACGCGGATCGCTCGCGACTCCACCTGCCGCTGGGGCAGGGGGAGCGGGACCTGGTGGGGGTCCTGGCGGCCCTGCGCGCCTATACGGGGACCATCGCCATCGAAGGGTTCTCGCTGAGCGCCGGGGCGGACCTGGCCCGGTGGAACAAAGCGCAGTTCGAAGACCTGTGGCGGGCGGCGGCGGCCGCCCCGGCCTGAACGCGACCACGCAGAGAGGGGTGGTGGAGGTGCGGAGACGGTCCAGGGGAGCAGTGACGGTGCTGGTGGGGCTGGCGGCGGCTCTGGTCGCGGGCGTCCCGGGGTTGGGGGCGCCGGCCGCCGTCCCGTCGGGCGAGATCACGCTCTACACCTCGGAGTCGGAGGACGACGTGAACGCCCTCGTGCAGGACTTCACGCGCCGCACGCCGGGCGTGCGCGTGCAGATCTTCCGGGCCGGCTCGGGGCCGGTGGTCTCCAAGCTCCAGGCGGAGCTGCAGGCGGGGCGGATCCAGGCCGACGTGATCTGGTTCGCCGACATCGACTTCTTCCGGTCCCTGGCCGGCCGTGACCTGCTCCTCCCCTACCGGCCCCCGGCGGGCGCCCGCGTCCCCGCCCCGTACCACTACGAGGGGGACCGCATGCACGAGGTGCGCCTGATCTTCAACGTCGTGGCCTTCAACACCAACCACGTGCGCTTCCGCCCCTCCAGCTGGTGGGACCTCACCCTCCCCCGCTACCGCGGCCGGGTGGGGATGCCGAGCCCCTTCGTCTCCGGCGCCGCCTTCAACCACGTGGGTACCTTCGCCAGCCTGCGGGAGTTCGGGTGGGACTACTACCGCAAGCTGCGGGACAACGGCGCCGTGGTCCTGCGCAGCAACGGCGACGTAGCCCAGAAGCTCGCCTCGGGGGAGGTGAGCATCGCCCAGATTGTCGACTTCTTCGTGCGCAACCTGAAGAGGGAGGGCTCCCCCGTCGACCACATCTGGCCGCGCGAGGGGGCGCTGCTCGTCCCCACGCCCGTGGCCATCATCAAGACGACCGGCAACGTCCCGGCGGCCCAGGCCTTCGTGAACTACCTGTACACGCCGGAGGCGCAGCGCCTCTTCGTGCAGCGCTCCTACATCCCGGTCGTCCCGGGGATCCCCTACCCCGAGGGGGTGCCGGACATCAGCGAACTGCGCGTGCTCCACCCCAACCTGGCCTACATCGACCGCCACCGCGAGGAGATCCGCCGTATCTTCGGCGAGCTCTTCGGCGTGACCCGCTAGCGGCGGGCCGGCGGCGGACCGGCGCGGCGGTGCGCGAGGCCACCCTCCCTCCGGCGGCGCTCCCCGCTCTGCGGGCGACGGGGCGGGCCGTCCTGCCGGTCGCCGTGGGGGCGGTGGCGCTGCTGCTCCTCGTGCTCGTCCTCTACCCGTCGGTGGTGCTGGTGCTCAACGCCGTCACCGCCGACGGGCGGGTGACCCTGCAGCTCCTCGCCCGGGTCGCCGCGGACTCCGGCGCCCACCGCGCCCTGGTGAACAGCCTGGTCGTCTCGGGCAGCGCCACGGCCGGCGGGACGGTGCTGGGGACGGTTTTCGCCTGGCTGGTGACGCGCACCGACCTGCCGGGACGGGGACGGTGGGACACCGCCCTGCTGCTGCCCTACATGATCCCGCCCTTCATCGGGGCGATCGCCTGGGTCTACCTGCTCGGCCCGGTGGGCTACCTGAACCAGGCCTGGCGCGCCCTCACTGGAGCCCAGGAGCCGCTCCTGGTGATCTACGGGCCGGCGGGGGTCGTCGCCGTCCTCACCCTCTATGGCTACCCCATCGCCTACGCCACCATGCGCGGCGTGCTGGAACGCATGCACCCCGCGCTGGAGGAGGCGGCGCGCATCGCCGGGGCGGGACCGGCCCGGGTGCTGCGCGAGGTGACGCTGCCGCTCATGCTGCCGGGCGTGCTGGCGGCGGCAGTGCTCCTCTTCATGTCCTCGCTGGCGAACTTCGGCATCCCCGCGGTGATCGGCTTCCCGGCGCGCTACGTCGTCCTGCCGACGAAGATCTACGACACCATCCTGAACTTCGATCTGCCCCACAACCTCCAGGTGGCGGCGGCGCTCTCGCTATGGCTCGTGGCCATCGCGGCGGTGCTGCTGTGGTCCCAGCGCCGCCTGCTGCGGCGGGCCACCTTCGCCGTGGTCACCGGCCAGGCCGGTGCCCCGACCCGCCTCACCCTGGGTCGGTGGCGCTGGCCCGCCGTGATGGGGCTGGGGGCTTTCGTGCTGGTGAGCGTGCTCCTCCCGCTCGCCGCCATCCTGCTCACGGCGCTCACCCGGGCGTACGGCCTGGCGCCCGCCCCCGAGCACCTGACGCTGGGGCACCTCCGCACGGCGCTGCTGGGCATCCCCAAGGTCCAGCGGGCCCTCGTGAACAGCGTTGGACTGGCGGCAGGGTCGGCGACGCTGGTGGTGGCGCTGGGGCTCGTGCTGGGCTACCTGGTGGAGCGGGTGCGGGTGCGCGGGGCGCCGCTGCTGGAGCTCCTGGTCACCATTCCCTACGCCGTGCCGGGGACGGTGGTGGCCCTGGCCATGATCTTGGCCTGGCTGCGCCCGGTGCCCCTGGTGGGCCTGCACCTCTACAACACCATCTGGATCCTGCTGGTGGCCTACGTCGCCCGCTTCCTCGTCTTCGGCTTCCGCACCGTCATGGCCGGGCTGGCCCAGGTGCACCCTTCCCTGGAGGAGGCGGCGCGCATCAGCGGGGCCACCGCCCGGGAGGCCTTCCAGGAGGTCGTCCTGCCCATCCTCCGCCCGAGCCTGGCCGCCGGGTGGGTGCTGGTCTTCATCCCGGCGGTGGCCGAGCTCACCCTCTCCGTCCTCCTCTACTCGGCGGGGCACGAGACCCTCGGGGTGGTGGTCTTCGGCCTGCACGAGGAGGGGAAGATCGCGCTCTCGGCCGCCGTGGCCGCGCTGGTCACCCTGCTGCTGGTGGCGCTCCACCTGGGGGTGCGCGCGGTGGCCGTGCGGGAGGTGCTGCCCTAGTGGCCGAACTGCGGTTGGAGGCGCTGGGGAAGGCCTACGGCGAGAGCTGGGCGGTGCGCGACCTCACCCTCACCGTGGCCGACAGCGAGTTCGTCACCCTGCTGGGGCCGTCGGGGTGCGGCAAGACCACCACGCTGCGCATGATCGCCGGTTTCGTTTCGCCCACCGCGGGCCGGGTGGTGCTGGACGGGCGCGTGCTCTCCGCCGCCGACGGCGTGCGGGTGCCGCCGGAGCGGCGCGGGATGGGCATGGTCTTCCAGTCCTACGCGGTGTGGCCGCACATGACCGCCCTGCAGAACGTCGCCTACCCGCTGCGGCGGCGCGGGCTGGGGCGGGTCGAGGTGGACTCCCGGGCCCGCCGCGCCCTCGACCTGGTCCACCTGGCGCCGTACGCCGACCGCTACCCCCACGAGCTCTCCGGCGGCCAGCAGCAGCGCGTCGCCCTGGCCCGCGCGCTGGTCATGGAGCCGGCGGTCCTGCTGCTCGACGAGCCGCTGAGCAACCTGGATGCGAAGCTGCGCGAGGAGATGCGCTTCGAGATCAAGGAGCTGGCGGACCGGCTGCGGATCACCGTCGTCTACGTCACCCACGACCAGGTCGAGGCGATGGTCCTCTCGCGGCGCATCGCCGTGATGGACCAGGGGCGGATCGTCCAGGTGGGCACCCCCGAGGAGCTGTACGACGCTCCGGCCACCCCCTTCGTGGCCACCTTCCTGGGCGCGGCCAACTTCCTGCCGGGCGTGGTGGAGGGGCACGACGGCCCGGCCGTGCGGGTGCGCCTGCGCGGGGTCGGGGCGGTGGTGACGGTGGAGGACCGCGCGGCCCCGGCGGCGGGGGAGGTCCTGCTCTGCGTGCGGCCGGAGGCGATCCACTTCGACCCGTCCGGCCCGCTGCGGGGACGGGTGGTGCGCCGCAGCTACCTGGGGAGCCACGTGGACTACCGCGTCCGGGTGGGGGAAGGCGACCTGCGGGTGGCTGCTCCCCCGGGAGGGCCGCGGGAGGGGGAGACGGTGGGGCTGCGGGTGGGCCGCGGTCGCCTCTATCCGGCATCCGACGGGACGGCCGGGCTCGCTCCCGCGTCCGGTGCGCTCGCCCCGGCGTCGGCGCCCGTCGGAGGCGGCACAGCGGATGTCCCTGAGGCCAGCGCCACGACGTCCTCCGGACGCTCGGCCAGATAGTCGGGCGCCGCGGCCACCAGCGCCGCCCGATCGAGCGCGCCCCATGCTGCGCCCACCGTGAGGACCCCGGCGCGGCGGCCCGCCTCTATGTCGAGCGGGCCGTCTCCCACCATCCAGGCACCGGCCCGCGCCATCCGCAGGCAGCGCAGCGCCTCCCGCACCGGGTCGGGGGCCGGCTTCGGCGCGGCCGCGTCCTCGGCGGCCACGACCGTCTCGAGGAACGGCGCCAGCCCCAGCGCCTCCAGGTCGCGCAGCGCCGGCCCCCGCCGCTTGGAGGTCACCACCCCCAGACGCACCCCGAGGCCGGCCAGCGCGCGGACCATGGCCGGCACGCCGGGGAAGGGGCGGAGGAGGGCGGCATGGTGCGCGTCGTACCAGGCGCTGTACGCCGCCAGCAGGTCCGGCACCCGCCCGGCGTCGAGCCCGGCCAGGCGCAGGGGCAGCGGCAGTCCCCAGCGCGCCAGCACCTCCGCCTCCGTCGCCTCGCGTCCCAACACCGCCCGGCAGGCGTGGCGGAAGGCCCCGGCGATCAGGGCGAAGGAGTCGGCGAGCGTGCCGTCCAGGTCGAAGAGGATGGTGGCGGGCCGCACGCCATGTACCATAGCACTGGTGGAGGAGGGCGGACGTGCGCCGGCATGAGGTACGGCTGCGCAAGGCACGGCTGGCCGTGCGGGCGGCACGGCAACTGGCCCGCCTGCGCCGCTCGCCCCGCCTGCTCCTGGTCCAGCGGGCGGCACTGCGCGAGCCGGTGGCGGTGGAGACGGCGGGGCCGCGCGCCCGCCCCACGGGGTTCTGGCGGGCGGGAGAGTTCTACACGGTGCGCCGCGTCCTGGAGACGCGGCGGGAGTACCACGCCGCCTACTTCCGCGTGGTCACCGACCGGGGGGCGTTCGACCTCCGCCGCCTGCGCTGGCTCGACCCGTGGACGCTGCGGGTGCGGCGCACCTGGGAGCTCATCGCCGCCCACGACGTGGTCGAGGTGAGGCGCCCATTCTGACCCTCTACAACACCCTGACCCGGCGGCGGGAGCCCTTCACCCCGCTGGAGCCGGGGCGCGTGCGCCTCTACGTCTGCGGCCCGAACCTCTACGGCGGGCTGCACGTGGGGCACGCCCTCTCCTACGCCGTCTTCGACGTGCTGCGGCGCTACCTGGAGTACCGCGGCTACCAGGTGCGGCACGTGCAGAACTTCACCGACATCGAGGACCGCATCATCGAGCGCGCCTCCCGCGAGGGGCGGCCGGTGGCCGCCATCGCCGAGGAGCACATCGCCCGCTTCTTCCGGGAAATGGACGCGCTGGGGGTGCGGCGGGCCCACGCCTACCCGCGCGCCTCCGAGGTGATCCCCACCATCGTGCAGGTCATCGACGGGCTGCTGGCCCGCGGCTACGCCTACACCGTCGACGGCGACGTCTACTTCCGCGTGACCGCCTTCCCCCGCTACCTGCAGCTCTCCCACCACACGGCGGAGGAGCTGCTGGCCGGCGCGCGAGTGGAGGTGGACCCGCGCAAGGCCCACCCGATGGACTTCGCGCTGTGGAAGGCGGCGCGGCCGGGTGAGCCGTCGTGGCCGAGCCCCTGGGGGCCGGGGCGCCCCGGCTGGCACATCGAGTGCACGGCCATGAACCTGCAGTTCCTGGGGGAGCAGATCGACATCCACGGCGGCGGGCAGGACCTGATCTTCCCCCACCACGAGAACGAGATCGCCCAGGCGGAGGCCTACACCGGCAAGGTCCCCTTTGCCCGCTACTGGGTGCACCACGCCCTGCTGCGCCCCGCCGAGGGCGAGGAGAAGATGACGCGCCACCTCGGCAACATCGTCTCCCTGGCGGAGGCGCTGGAGCGTCACGAGCCCGACGCCATCCGGGCCTTCCTCCTGGGGACGCACTACCGCACCCCGCTGCGCTGGACGGACGAAGCGGTGGCGGCGGCCTCCCGCGGGGTGGAGCGGCTGCGAACGGCGCTGCGCAACGCCGACGACGCCATCGCCGCCGCCCCGCCCGACGACCGGGCGACGGCGGGGCTGGACGCGGCGACTGCGGAGGCGCGCGGGGCCTTCGAGCGCGCCATGGACGACGACCTGAACACGCCGCAGGCGCTGGCGGTGCTCTTCCGCTTGGCCGCAGAGCTCAACCGCGTCGCCGACGCCATCCTGAAGGGCACCGGACGCGGACGGGCGGGCGTGTGGGCGGCCCGGGACCTCCTGCGGGAGCTCGGCGGGGTGCTGGGGCTGCGGCTGGAAGCGGCCCCGCTGGGCCCCGAGGTGGTCGAGGGGTTGCGTACGCTGCTCGTGGAGCTCCGGGCGGAGCACCCCGCTCTCTTCCCGGACGCGGCGGGCGACGCGGACCCGGAGGTGCTGATCGGGACGCTGCTGGCCGGCCGGCAGCAGGCGCGGGCCGCCGGGGCCTACGCGCTGGCCGATCGGGTGCGGGCGCGGCTGGGGGGGCTGGGGATCGTGGTGGAGGACTTCCCGGGCGGCTCGCGCTGGCGCCTGGCCCGCCGGAGGAGCTGAGCCATCGCCCACCCCGCCCGGCACGTCCCCGCCCGGCGCGTCCCCGACCGGCGCGTCCCCGACCGGCACGTCCCCGACCCGCGCGTCGCGGCGGCGGAACCCGACCAGGTCGAGGGACGCCGCGCCGTCCGCGAGGCGTTGCTGGCCGGCCGCCCCATCCGCAAGCTGCTGGTGGCGCGCGCCGCCCACGACCGGGCGATGCGCGAGCTCGTCGCGCTGGCGCGGGCGCGGGGGGTGCCCGTGCAGGTCGTGGAGGGGCGCTGGCTCGACCGGCGGGCGCGGACGGGCGCCCATCAGGGCGTGATCGCCCTCGCCGCCGTCCGTCCGAGCGTCGACCTGGAGGCGCTGCTCGCGGCGGCCGCCGCGCGTGGTGAGCCGCCGCTCCTGGTCCTCCTCGACGGCATCGAGGACCCGCAGAACACCGGGGCGATCATCCGAGTGGCGGAGGCCGCCGGGGCGCACGGTGTTGTCCTGCGCACCCGGCGGGCCAGCGGCCTCACCCCCGCGGTGGCCCGGGCCTCGGCCGGGGCGGTGGAGCACCTGCCGGTGGCGCAGGTGGCCAACCTGGCGCAGGCCATCGAGCGGCTGCAGCGCGCGGGGGTGTGGGTGGCGGGGGCGGACCTGCGCGGCGAGGACCTCTTCCGCACGCATCTGGTGCCGCCGCTGGCCCTGGTGATCGGCAGCGAGGGGCGGGGGCTCTCCCGGCTGGTGCGCGAGCGGTGCGACCGCCTGGTGCGCATCCCCATGTGGGGGCGGGTGGCGTCGCTGAACGCCGCCACTGCCTGCGCCGTCCTCCTCTACGAGATCCGGCGGCAGATGCTGCCGGCGCCGTCGCCGCCTCCCGGCGAGGCGGGGCCGGTCGATGCGGCGCCGGCGGGCGGCGCGCCGCAGGGCGCAGCGACAGGGCGCGCACAATTTCCTTGACGCTTTCCAGAGCCGTTCGTATAATTCGGGCCGACAAATGAAGAGAGCAGCTGACGGCGGAGCGACCGCCGGGAGCTCGGGCGCGGGGTCTCCGGCGAGCCCGGAGGGGCGGCCGGGCGGCTTCTGGCGGGAGGCGAGAGCGTGGCGCTGGCACGAAGAGAGACGCTGAGCTACACCGACATGCCCGATGAAGATCTCGTCGAGTCCGCCAAGCGTGGGGATGACCAGGCCGCCGAATTCCTCATCAGCAAGTACCGCAACTTCGTCCGCGTCAAAGCCAAAGCCTACTTCCTGATCGGGGCCGACCGGGAGGACATCATCCAGGAGGGGATGATCGGCCTCTACAAGGCCATCCGCGACTTCCGCGCCGACAAGCTCTCCTCGTTCCGGGCCTTCGCCGAGCTGTGCATCACCCGCCAGATCATCACGGCCATCAAGACGGCCACCCGACAGAAGCACATCCCGCTCAACTCCTACATCTCGCTGAACAAGCCCATCTACGACGAGGACTCCGACCGCACCCTGCTCGACGTCATCAGCAGCATCAAGGTCAGCGACCCCGAGGAGCTGGTGATCAACCAGGAAGCCTCGGCCAGCATGCGCGAGCGCATTCGCAAGAACCTCTCCGACCTGGAGCACAAGGTGCTCACGGCCTACCTGGAGGGGAAGTCCTACCAGGAGATGGCCACCGAGCTCAACCGCCACGTCAAGTCCATCGACAACGCCCTGCAGCGCGTCAAGCGCAAGCTCGAGCGCAACCTCGACGGCGAGGACGGCTAGTCTACCGGCTCACCTGCCCCCGCTGCCAGCACGTCATCCTGCGCCTGGTCCCGCTCGAGGCGGACGAGGTGGTCACCTGTCCGCGCTGCGGGGAGCGCTTCACCCCGGAGGAGGAGGAGCTGGTCGACCCCGAGGACGTCTGAGGGGCGGGCCCGCGCCTGGGGGCGGCGCCGGGTGAGGGAGTCGTGTGCGCGCTCTGGCCGCCGCGCGGGGGAGGTCAGCCGCCGATCTGGATCATCACGCGCTGCTGGGGGAAGAGGCGCTCGGCCAGGGCGTGGCCGAAGGGCCGCCGGTAGGCGGCGGCGCGGAAGAGCTCCCGGACCTCCTCGACGCCCGCTCCCCGCCGCAGCGGCGTCAGCAGGTCCACCTCGTCGTCGCGCAGGAGGCAGAGGCGCAGCCGCCCGTCCGCGGTCAGGCGCAGGCGGCCGCAGCGGGCGCAGAAGGGCTCGCTCACCGGGCTGATGAACCCCACCTGGCCGGGCGCGCCGGGCAGGGCGTAGGTCCGGGCGGGGTCCTCGCCCGAGAGGTCCAGCGGGTGGAGCGGGCCCAGCGCCGCCTCGATGCGCGCCCTCGTCTCCTCGCTGCGGACGATGCCGGCCTCGGCCAGGTCGGCCACGCTGCCGAAGGGCATGACCTCGATGAAGCGGACCTCCCAGGGGTGCTCCAGGGTCAGGCGGGCCAGCGGGACGACGTCCTCCTCGTTGAAGCCGCGCACCACCACGGCGTTGAGCTTGATCGGGCGCAGTCCCACCGCCTCGGCGCGGGCGATGCCGGCCAGGACCCGCTCGACGCGGCCTCCCCGAGTGATGCGCCGGAACTTGGCCGGGTCGAGGGTGTCCAGGCTGACGTTCACGCGCCGCAGGCCGGCGCGGGCCAGGTCGGCGGCCAGGTACTCGAGGAGGACGCCGTTCGTGGTCATGGCCACGTCCTCGATGCCCGGGACCGCCGCGATCTCGCGCACCAGGTCCACGATGCCCGGCCGCACGGTGGGCTCCCCGCCGGTGAGGCGGACCTTACGCACCCCCAGCTCGGCGGCGATGCGCACCAGTAGCAGCAGCTCGTCGTCCTGGAGGAGGTCCTCGGGCGGGCGGAAGGCGATCCCCTCGGCCGGCATGCAGTAGACGCACCGCAGGTTGCACCGGTCCGTCAGCGAGATCCGGAGGTCGCGCAGCTCCCGCCCGTACTGGTCGCGCATCGCTGGTTCCCATGCTACCCCCTCGGCGCGGCGGAGGCCAGCCACCGGGCCGGGCCGTCGGGCCGGCCCGCCCCGTCACGGGGACCGTGCTGACCCTCGCGGACCTTCCACTTTCGGTTCTGGACGCTGGCCGGGCTGGGCGCGGCGCTGCCGGCGCTGGAGCGGCGTCGCGGCGCCTGAGCGGGGATCCGGGTCGAACGCGGTGGAGCCGCCGGGGGGAGTCGAACCCCCAACCCCCGCATTACAAGTGCGGTGCTCTGCCGGGTTGAGCTACAGCGGCCTGCCAGGGCGAGTATAGCATTCAGGGTGCGGCTAGGGTGTCCTGTTTCGCATTAGTGTTGACAGTAGAGGAGGGCCATGTGACGAATCCTTCCCGCTGGAAACCAACCCCTTCCGGGTGGACGGGGAGGACCGCCC